>JBGSYU010000200.1:0-6817 GCA_041750715.1 Lacipirellula sp. | reverse complement strand
TCGGTGATGTCGGTGATGTTGACGTTGATCAGCACCAGGCCGATCTTCTTTAGCTCCGGCTCGACCGAATTCTGAATGTGCTCGAGGAACGTATCGCGGTTGCGGTTGATGTCCTCGATGCTCATCGAGGCGATCACTTGCCGCAATTGGCCGAAGATGATTTCCTCGGCCTGCTTGCGAATGTCGACCACGGTGAGGTCGAGCAGGCGGATCGCCGCGTTGGTCATCACGTCCGGCTGCGTGCCGATGGCCACGGTGAACACGCTCGGCACGTTCACGCGGATATTCTCGATCGACAGGGCGCCGCGGAGGGGCACTTCGATCTGGATCGGCTCGAGGCTGAGGTAGCGGTAGTCCTGGATGAGCGGTATCACGAACGCGGCCCCGCCGTGCACCGTCTTGGCCGCCTGGCCTTGCGAGGTCTTGCCGAAGATGACCAGCACCTGGTTGCTCGAGCAGCGCTTGTAATTCGTCTTGAGCAGGATGACCGTGCCGATCATGAACATCAGGGTCAAGCCGAAGGCGGTCGCGGCGATAACCGGAGTGTCGATGGCGAGGAGAAGGTAGGGTGACATGGGTTTGAACTTTCTATTGTTGATGTGTCGCTCTGAACCTGTCATTCTGAGCGCAGCGAAGAATCTAGTGTCACGTCAGATCCTTCGCTGTGCTCAGGATGACGGTTCGTGTACGGCAAGTCATGCGTGAGCCACTTCCACTACGCGGCGAACTTCAACGGTGTCGCTCCCGGCAACGCCGACGACCTCGACCGTCTCGCCCGTTTTCAGGCGCAGGGGCTCGTCCGTGACGGCTTGAAATTCTACGATGCGATTCTGCATCGAAAGCTGCACTTTGCCGGCGCCCTGCTTGTCGGCCGGGATCGGGATGTACACGGTCGCCCGGCGACCCACGGCATTGCCGATGCGCTGGTTGCCCGAGGTTGCCAGTCCCGCGATGCTGCGCATTAACCAGTACATTCCATACATCGCGGCCAATCCGGCCAGCATGGCCAGGACGAGCGACGGGGTAGCCGCGAACCCCGAACGAAGGGCGGCCATGCCGGCCAGCCCGAAGAACGCTGCCGCCGTCACCAGGGTGCGGAACGACAGCACGCCGAACAGCCAACTGCTGTCGGGGTGAAGCTGCCCGTCGGCGGCCGTGGCGACATTGGTGTGATGATCGCCCGCGACGCCGGCGTCTTGCATCCCGCCCGCATCGTGAAACCCGCCGCCGTCGGAAACGTCGCCGCTCACGTCTACGTCGAATCCGCCGCCCACGTCGCCGTGGTCGCTCAGCCCCATCAGCGTGAGCACGAACTGGCACACCATGACGGTGCCGCCGACGACTGCGGCGATGATAAAAATGGCGTCTAGCATGTTTGGCGTCCTTCGCGGCGATTACGATTCACCCGGCGGCGAGCTAGCCATTGTACCGCAGGCGGGTTTCAGGCGTATGCAATGCTTTTGCGGCGGCGCCCCATCGGGGTTGGCCGACAATGTTGGGAGCTTATTCGCCGCGAAAGTCGCGATCTTGCCGCCTCGCCGCCCTACTGGATGCCGTTTATCGAAAGCGTCGACGTGCGCGCCTTCTCCGCCGCCGTCGGCAGCACGCGCGACGGAACCGTCGAACGGAAGAAACCGTTGTCGGCCTGCATCGAGCGATTAATCGCCTGATCGACCGACTCGTTTTCCTTAAGCTGAAGGTGGAACGGCGCATCGAGCACGCGGCGTCGCTTCCACACGCTCGCACCGTCGACGACCAATTCCAGCTCGAACACGCGCTGCGTGTAGCTGGCTTTCTGCGTCTCTCGGAAGGCCGCCCCGAACATCCGGTACTTGATCTCTTTCGTCTCGCCCGGCAACGTGCGTCCGACGAGTCGCTTGTTGGAATCGTCGACGATCAGGAAGCCGGCCTCAGTCAACGCCGTTTTTAGCTGGTCCTGCGGCGAAACGGCGTTGCCGCTGATATCTTGTCCCAGATCGAACGTCAGCTCCAATTGAATCGAAACCTCATCGCCCGGTTGCAGCACGAGCTCGCTTTCCGAAACCGGCTTCACCGCCGGGTGCGGCAACTTGAACGGCAACAACGCCAGCGCGTCGTCGCCGCGACCGCCGAAGACGTACCAGATACGTCCCGCCAACGGCACGACGCTCTCGGCGCTATGCTCGTAGGTCCACACGGTCATCTGGCTCGGCAAGTGAATCAGGTCGGTCCCGCCAACTAACACATGGTCTTCGCCGAGCCAACAGAGGCCCTTGTCGGAGTTGCCCGAGCCGCAGTACGCCTCGATGCCTTTCCCGCCGGTGGTCGCGTCGAAGACCTCGATCGTGGACGAGCCGGTGGCCGCCAGCAGCTTGCCCGACGGGCTGAACGCCACTTTGCGATGGAAGCCGTGGTCCATCGCAATTTTGGTCAGTAGCTCGCCGCTGGCGACCTCGTGGATCGAAAAGCCGTTGTCCGTGCCAATGGCGAACTGCTTGCCGCCGGGGCTGAACGCGGGCCCCTTCATGCCATTGCCGGTCACTTGGTATTCGCCGCTGGGGCCTTCGACCGACCACATTGTCAGGCCGCTGCCGTCGACGGTCATCAGATGCTCGTCGTCCGTCCAACCGATCCACTCCACGCGGCGTCGGTTCTCGTCGGAGCTGACATGCCAGCCTTTCAGCAACTTAAGCTGTTTGCCGTTGACCTCCCAGATTTGCAGCGGGCCGAAAAAGAAGGTGTCGACCTCGCTGATCGTGGCCAATTTCTTTCCCGAGGGCGAGACGGCGACCATTTTCAACTTCGGCGGCCCCTCGACCATCGCCGTGACGCGGCCCGTTTTAAGATCGCAGATTTCGATGCGCGATTGCTCGTCGTGGACGCCGGCCCCGCCGCTGTGGCCGATGACGGCGGTCGTGCCGACATTGGCGAACGACACGCCTACGACGTTCTCGAAGAAGCCGGACTTGGGGTTCAGTCCCACGGGCCGCGGCTTCCAATCGACGGGGGCGGCGGGCGCCGGATCGGGTTTGAAGTCGCCCGAATCGCCGCCGAGCGGAACGATCCGGCGAATACTCGATAAGTCGACCGCTCCCGCCACGCCGGCGCCGCCCGAGCCCAGATCGGGATCGAAGCGCCGCAGCGAATGTTCATTGTCGTGAGCTTGGACCATCCGCGCGTTGCCGTCAAGCTTCACGAAGACGCGATCCCACTCGGGATCGAACCCGACGACCTCGCCCACCTCCCACTTGATATGATCGCGGACCTCGACCTTGTCGCCGATTTGCCAGCCGTTCGCGCTGGAGGGACCGCCTCGCGAGGGGCGACCGCCGCGTGGAACGCCGCTGAACGCATCCGCATTTCCGGGGCTCGAGTCCGAACCCGCCTCAAACGGGTTCTCCGCCTCAGGGGCGCCGGAACGTCGGCGCTTCATCAGGTCCTTCAAATAGGCCTGGTCATCCTTGCACAGCTTCGCCAGGGGCAGCGACACCTTTTTTCCGTCGGGCCGTTCGAGCTTGACCTGGCCCTCGACGATCTCGATGAAGTTGGCTTCGATTTTGAATTTGCCGGATTTGTCGGTCCAGGTGCGCGTCTCGGCCGCGGCATAGTTAGCCAGCGAAAGCACCAGAGCTAAAGCGAACGCGCATTGAGCCGAACGGCAAACCGAAACAGACATGGCAACGTCCTCTAAACGTCACAGGGTGGGAAATGGAAAACACGACGCTGGCGTGGTGCATTCCGGCCGGCAGCTTGCCGTCTAGCATACGCGGCGCCGGCGGCGGGGGCCAGAATCTTCCGTTAAAATGGGGCGTTAGACGCCGGGAGCCGCTACTTAAGCTTCGCCAGCGCCGCCTCCATCGACGTGATTTGGCCGTGCGTTTCCGCCAGCTTGTCGCGCTGCTGTTGCACGACCTCCGCCGGGGCGCGGCTCACGAAGCTCTCATTGCCAAGCTTCGCCTCCATCGACTTCGCGAACCCACGAAGCTGCTCCAGCACCTTAGCGAGCCGGGCCGTCTCGGCCCCGACGTCAATAAACCGGCTCACGTCTAAGTAAATTTCTATCCCCCCACGCCCCCCGCTAATCGAACTGCTAGCCGCCACCTCCGGCGGCGTCACCCGCGGCCCCCAACCCGTTGGCGTCGCCTTCGCCATCTGCAAAAAGTACGGCTGCATCGGCCGGAGCAGTTCGGCCGTCGCCTCATTGCAGCGAACGCAAAACTCCACGGCCTCGCGCGGCGGTATGTTCTGCCCCATGCGAAGCTCCCGCACCGCCCCGAGCACCGCCTGGAAGTCGGCGAACTGCGCTTCGATCTCGGCATCAATCGCCGCTGCATCCGCCACCGGCCAAGCCGCAATACAAACGCTCTCACTCGCTTTAATAGCCGTGGGCGCAAGCCCCCGGTTCGGCGCCACGCGCGCCAACAACTGCCAAACCTCCTCCGTAAGAAACGGCACGATCGGATGCAACAACCGCAACAACGCATCCAGCACCTGCGCCAACACCCGCTGCGCCGCCGGCCGCTGCTCTGGAATCGCAAACCGCGCCTTGGTCATCTCGACGTAATAATCGCAGAAGTCGTTCCAGGCGAATGCGTACAGCAACCGAGCCGCGTCCGCGAAGCGGAAGGCTTCGAGGGCTTCGGTCACCTGCCCCGTAGTGGTGGCGAGTCGCGACAAAATCCACCGATCCTCCAACATAAAGCCGCGACCGGTGGTCGCGGTCTTCGTTGCTTCACCGCGACCACCGGTCGCGGTTTTATGCCCTTCAAGGTTCATCAACGAAAACCGCGAGGCGTTCCACAGCTTGTTGCAGAACCGCCGCCCCAATTCAAACCGCTCGCTGACCACCGCCCCGCGCGGCAATCGCTTGTCGTCTTCGCTTCCATGCGACTGCGCCCACTGCGTGCCAAACGCCTTCCCGCACTTCTCGCACTCAATCTGCGGCAGCGTGCGGTTCTTCTTCGTCTGCGGGATAACGCTCGCGCAGTGCGGGCACTCAAACTCCACCGGCATCCGCACGTCCTGAGTCTCGGTCGCCATGTAGGCCAGGCCGAACCGCAGGGCGTCGGCCCCGAACTTGTCGATGACGTCGAGCGGATCGACGCCGTTGCCCTTCGATTTGGACATCGTCTCGCCGTAGCCGTCGAGAATCTTGGGGTGAATGTACACTTCGCGGAACGGCACCTCGCCCATGTTGTACAGGCCCGCGAGCACCATCCGCGCGACCCACAGCGTGATGATGTCGCGGCTGGTGACGAGCGTGCTCGTGGGGTAGAAGGCCTTCAGTTCGGGCGTCTCATCCGGCCAGCCGAGCGTCGAGTGCGGCCAGAGGGCGGAGGAGAACCAGGTGTCGAGGACTTCAGGTTCGCGCACGAATCCCAGCGACTCAGCTTTCGCTTCGAGATCAGGATATCCTTCGTTTATGCAGACGAAAGCTATTCCGGCAATCGTGTCAGGGTTCCACTCATGATAGAGCTCACAACCATTGCCTTCGTCATTTCGCTCTTGCCTCGCCACCTCCAGTGCGTCCTTCCAGACGATCTCACGCTCGGTCTTGTTCTGAAATGTTCGCGTCCATACTGGAATTCGGTGTCCCCACCAAAGTTGCCGTCCCACGGGCCAGTCGCGCTTTTCGCCAAGCCAGTCCAAGTAGGTTTTACCGTAACGCTCCGGCACGATTCTCACCCGTCCATCGCTAACCGCATCCATTGCCGATTGCGCGAGGCCAGGCGTTTCAACAAGCATGTTGCCATCAGGACTTTCAGAGAGCTTCGCGTAGCCCTTGGGAATCGCCATTCCCTTCGGCTGGCCATGCTGTAGCGCGCCCATCTTCACGAACCACTGGTCCGCCAAATACGGCTCAATCGGCGTCTTCGAGCGATCCGAATGCGGCAACTCAATCTCGCGATCCTCGCGGTCGGTCTCCGGGTTGAACAGCCCGGCCGCCTCCATGTCAGCGATCACCGCCGCGCGGGCCGAGGTGTGCATTTTGAGGCCGCGATACTTCGTCGGCACACCGTCGTTGAGCGTGCCATCGGGGTTCATGATGTTGATCGCCCCGATCGCCGGATGCCGCTGGCCCACTGCGTAGTCGTTCTCGTCGTGGGCCGGGGTGATCTTCACGGCGCCGGAGCCCAGCTCCGGCTTCGCCCACTCATCGGCGATTAGGGGTATCTCGCGGTCGGTTAGCGGCAGTCGCAGCTTTACGCCGCGGTGGGCCATGTCGCGCAGTTGGATCAACTGTGGGAGGATCGTCTGGCGACGACCGCTAATCGCCTCGATTTGCACGTCGATCACCCCGTGTTCCTTCGCCGGCGCCTCCCGCCGCTTGCGGCTTAGCGCTTCCACCGCGCCGTCCAGCGCGGCGGCCGGATCGGGATGCACCGCCACCGCCGTATCGCCCAGCATCGTCTCCGGCCGCGTCGTCGCGATCGTCACATGCGTCGGCTCGCCGGGCCGCGGGTCGATCACCGGATACTTGAAGTGCCAAAAGTGCCCCTTCACCGGCTCCTTGAACACTTCGTCATCGCTAACCGCCGTTTGCAGAAAGGTGTCCCAATTCACCAGCCGTTTGCCGCGATAAATCTTGCCGTCCTGGAACAGCCGGAAGAACGTCTCGCGGACCGCCCTGGCGCACTGGTCGTCGAGCGTGAATCGCAGCCGTCGCCAATCGCAACTGCATCCAAGTTGCCTAAGCTGCCCGAGAATCCGCTGCTCGTACTGCTCCTTCCACTCCCAGATGCGCTTCACCAGCCCCTCGCGGCCCAAGTCATGCCGCGATTTCTTTTCTTCCTCAAGCAGCCGCCGTTCGACCACCGCCTGCGTGGCGATCCCCGCA
>JBGSYU010000199.1:0-5132 GCA_041750715.1 Lacipirellula sp. | reverse complement strand
GCGCGGCGGCGGGCTTGAAGGCCGCACGCTCCAGAACCGGCATGCGGCGGCGCTCGCCGGCGGCGGCAGCGAGCAAAGCGAAGCCGCCGTCGAAGCGGCATTGGCTTGGTTCGCCGAACACCAGTGGCCGGACGGCGGCTGGCGATTCGACCTCGAGAAATGCCCGAACTGCTCCGGATACTGCCGGAACTCCGGCTCGCACACCTCCAGCACGGCGGCGACGGGCTTGGCGCTGCTCAGTTTTCTCGGCGCCGGGTATACCCACGAGGAAGGCAAGTACCAGGAAGTGGTCGCGCGAGGCCTTTACTACTTGCAAGGACAAATGGCGATCACGCCAAATGGCGGCGACCTACGCGACAAGAACGCGGCGCTCGAAATGGCGGCGCCGCGCGGCGGTCTGCTCAACGCCGCCAGCCTCGCCACCGCGCGGCGCGACTCGATGTATTCCCACGGCATCGCGTCGCTCGCGCTGACCGAAGCCTACGCGATGACGCGCGACAAGCAGTGGCGCCAGCCCGCGGAGCTGGCCGTGCGGTTTATCGTCAACGCGCAATACGACGATGGCGGCTGGCGCTACGCCCCGAAATACGAAACGGTCGGCCCGGGCGACATGACGGTTTCCGGCTGGCAAATTGCCGTGCTCAAGAGCGCCACGCTCGCCGGCATCGACGTTCCGTACGATGTGTGGATGAAGATCAACGACTTTCTCGACGCGATCCAGGAAGACTCCGGTTCGACCTACCTCTATCTACGCGGCGAGAATCGCGGCACGGCTGCGACGACCGCCATCGGACTGTTATGCCGCATGATCAACGGCTGGCCGCGAGAGAGCAAGCCGCTGCAACGCGGCGCGGCGAAGTTGGGCGATCAGCTCCCGACCCGCAACAATATGTACTTCAACTATTACGCCTCGCAGGTGCTGCATCACGTCGGCGGGCCGAACTGGGATAAGTGGAATCCCAAGATGCGCGAGTACCTGGTCAAAACCCAAGCGACGGATGGCCACGAGGTCGGCAGTTGGTACTTCGCCGAGTCGCACAGCACCCCTGGGGGCCGGCTCTACACCACGGCGATGGCCACGATGACGCTCGAGGTGTACTACCGATATCTGCCGTTGTACAAGGACGCATTCGTGGATCGAGCGCCGTGAGAAGTGAGGCTGGAGACCGGAGGCCGGAGGGTTGCGGGTTCGAGCGTTTCCTTGTGACGAACAATCTTTACTGACTAAAGACGGCTGGAGGCTGGCGACCGAGGTGGTTTAGAGAAAAGTTTAATCGCTTCCTCCTGCCTCCGGTCTCCAGCCTCCAGCCTTGATATAAGGAAAAGTCCGGCAACGCGTTGGAGGGCGCCATCGCTGTTGGGACCGGACTTTCCCCGTTGGGGTTTCGATGGGGATGCTGCTGAGTCTCGTCATCCTGAGCGAAGCGAAGGATCTGGCGTTCACGTCGTGCTAGATTCTTCGCTTCGCTCAGAATGACTCGACCGCGTCTAGCCGTCGGCGTGCGCAGTGGCGGGTGTTCCAGGCGTACGCCGACGGCCCGACAGGACAGGGTGCGATGTTGTGAAGCGCGCAGCGACGGCTGTCGCACTTCAAGCAAACAAGGAAGGAATCGAGGCGGGATAAGCAAGCAGATGAGTGCAGCCGCGCCGGCGCCAGAAGCGGCAACCGAACACGCGGCATGCCGGCATGAGGTGTGAAAGCTCGCCGGCAACTGAAACTTACGTCGAAGTTTCTAAGAGTCAAATCGAGTGTTCAAAAATCAAAAGAATTGCGAAGAACTAGGAACACTAATCGGCGCTAATCGAGAGCAATCCATTGAAAAAGATTAGCGCCGATTAGTGTTCCCACTCTTCCTTTTCCTATTTCCATTGCGGCAGGCGGCCCTCGAGCAGCGCCGAGACGCCTTCCTCCGCCGCCTCGGTCGTGCGCGCCGTCGCCTCCATCACCGCGCCGGCTGAAAGCTGCGTGCTCAGATTCTCCCCAAGCGTTTCGTTAAGCAACCGCTTGGTGAGCTGGATGGCCTCGGGCGCTCCGGCGGCGCACTCGTTGGCGAGTTGCATCGCACGGGCCCACACCGTGTCGGGCGAGGTGAGCTCGTGAAAGATGCCGATTCGCCGGGCTTCCGCGGCGTCGATCGTCTGACCGGTTAGCATCAGCCGCCCCGCCTGCCCGGCGCCGATGCGAAAACTCAACAACGGCGCCGCTAGGCCCGCGACCAAGCCGTGGCGTGCGTCCGGCACTGCGAACGTTGCAGTTTCGCTCGCCACGACCACGTCGGCAGCCGCTACCAGGGCCGCTCCGGCGGCTAGCGCCGGGCCGTTCACCGCTGCGATGATCGGCTTGGTGATTTCCAGCATCCGCACGAGCAGATCCCGAAAATCGGCGGCGTCGGCGCCCCACTGCTCCTCGGGAGCGTCCGATTCCTGGCTCGTTTTGATCTCGGCCGGATCAGCGCCCACGCAAAAGCTGTCGCCGGCGCCGGTAATGATGATCGCTCGGACGCGCTTCTCCATATACAGGTCGTCGACGGCTTCCATGAGTTGCTGGACCATCGACCGCGTTAGCGCGTTGCCGTGATCTTGCCGATTCAGCACGATCGTGCCCGCGGAGCCTACGACTCTCACTTCGACGGGGCTGCTGGACATGTACATCGGGAATGGGGGCTGGGGGCTGGGGGCTGGAGACTGGGGCGTTTACGACACGCCACATCGAACTCGTGAGACGGTTGCGAATCCTCAACGTCGCGAGTCATTCCGTTCGCCGGTACGCGGCCCGATACGCACCGAAACCCGCTCGCTACAAACACTTTACGCCATTCAAAAAGGAGCGACAACCGCGGCGGCATGGTCGGTGCATTGGAGACGCGTCCAAACCCACCGCCCGTGCCCTTCATGAGGAAGCACCCGTGCCGATCAAGCCCCGCTCGAAAGCCGCCCTGAATGGACATGCCGCTCGCAATGGACATGCGAAGCGCCTAGGCGATTCTCCCGCCACCGCTCGCAACGGCAAGCACGCCTCGAAGGGCAAGGACGAAGTCGAGCCGCGGATGGACGACGACGACTCCCTCGACGACGACGCTGCCGAGGAATTCGAGTCGGGCGACGTCGAAGGCGGCGCCGCCATCGACGACCCGATTCGCATGTACCTGATGCAGATGGGCGAAATCCCGATGCTCAATCGGGAAAGTGAAGTCGCGGCCGCGGTGCAGATCGAGGCGACCCGCCGCCGCTTCCGCCGCACGATGCTGTGCAGCGACTACATGCTGCACGCGGCGGTGGAGCTATTGCAAAAAGTCTCCGACGGCACGCTGCGGCTCGACCGCACGATCGAAATCTCGGTCACCAACACTTCTGAGAAGAAGCGAATTCTAAAGCGGATCCTTCCGAACCTGGCGACCGCTCGCCAATTGCTCGCCCAGAATCAAGTCGACTACCGCGTCGCCGTCAGCAAGCGCGTTGCGGCCGCGGTGCAGCACACCGCCTGGCGGCGACTGATCGCCCGCCGCAACAAGGTGGTACGACTGATTGAAGAGCTGAACCTGCGCATCGGGCGGCTCGTTCCGCTGATGTCGCAGTTGCACGAAATCTCCGCGCGAATGAACCTCGTTAAGTCGCAACTCGCCGACGCCCAGCGGCTCGACCATCGCGGCAACGAGCACGAATTGCGGGCCGAACTTCGCTACCTGATGCGGATCACGCAGGAAACCCCGGCCACGCTTCGCCGGCTGACCTACCGCACGCTTCGTCGCAAGGGGGCGTACGACGCGGCTAAACGCGACCTCTCGGCGGCCAACCTACGGTTGGTCGTGTCAATCGCCAAGCGCTACCGCAATCGCGGCATGAGCTTTCTCGACCTCATCCAGGAAGGCAACACCGGCCTGATGCGGGCGGTCGACAAGTTCGAGCATGCCCGCGGCTTCAAGTTTTCAACCTACGCCACCTGGTGGATTCGCCAGGCGATTACCCGAGCCATCGCCGACCAAAGCCGCACCATTCGGTTGCCCGTGCATATGATCGACACGATGAGCAAGATTCGATCGGTGAGCACCGATTTCGTGCAGTCGCATGGCCGCGAACCGAACGCGGAAGAGATCGCTGAACTTGCCGGACTGTCGTTGGAAGATGCGCGCTGCGTCCACAAAATGACGCGCCATCCCCTGTCGCTCGACCAGCCCGTAGGCGATCACGAAGACAACTACTTCGGCGAATTCTTGGAAGAGCATCGCACCGAAGACCCGCTGTACGATACGCACCTCGAAGCCCTCAAGGCCCGGCTCGAGGAAGTCATGACCGAGCTGACTTATCGCGAACGCGAAATCCTGCGGCTCCGCTACGGCCTGGCCGACGGCTACACCTACACGCTGGAAGAGGTCGGCAAGATATTTTCCGTCACCCGCGAGCGCGTGCGGCAGATCGAGTCGAAGGCGGTGCGTAAGCTGCAAAGCCCCTATCGCTCGCGGGCGCTCACCGGGTTCCTCGACGGCGTCGAGCCGATTCCGGTGGACGTGCCGTGAACTTCGACCGATCGTGCCCGGTCTACATTCGTGAGATTGCACTCCGTAAGAAGCCGTGGAAGTGTATACTTCATGAACGATCCTTCATCCCCCCGCGAGTTCAGGCCAGGGTCTCGACAATGACGCTGCTTTCCATCGATCAGGCTTCCGCGCAACTGCCGACGCTTCTAAGCAAACTCGCCCCAGGTGAAGCCATCCTCCTCACGGACGGCGGGAAGCCCGTCGCCAAGGTCACGCCCGTCAAAAACAGTGAAACCCAGCCCAAACGGCGATTGGGCAGCGCTAAAGGAATACTTACGATCATTTCGGAGGATGACGAACACCTCGACGACTTCGCAGAGTACATGTAGTGCGAATGCTGGTCGACACGCACGCCTTCGTGTGGGCGGTTCTTGAGGACCGCAAGCTGAGCCAGACTGCGCGACAAACGTGGCTTGACGACACGAATGAGTTGCTGATTAGCCCGGCATGTCTTTGGGAAATCGCGATAAAAGTTGGTCTCGGCAAGCTGGCGCTTAACCGCCCGATCGACGAGTTCTTCGCCAAGGAGTTGGCAGGCAACCGACTAGAATTGTTGGCCATACTTCCCTCGCACGCCGCGCGCGTCGCCGCGCTCCC
>JBGSYU010000198.1:0-2306 GCA_041750715.1 Lacipirellula sp. | reverse complement strand
TTGCGCGCCAAGGTCGCCCGGCGCTCGAGCCTGAAGGTTTCGACGCGGCCGCCGACCGCGCGCCGGCGACTCCCGCGGAGACGCTGCAAGGACGGGCGGTGGTGTACGAGGTAGCGCACGCCGAACAACGGTTGCACGGCGATCGCAACGGACTCGCCGACGTCGGAGCCTCCCTCGCGGAGCCGGAGCACGATGCAAGAGGGAGCGCGAGCGTGGCTATGAGCGGCGCCTCGCGGCGCGATGATATTTCGGCGGCCGATGGTCGCGAGAGCGGTTCGATGGCGGAAGCATCGGCGAACGCCGATCCGTCGACTGCCCCTCCGTCTAGCGATCGCGCCGTCCGCGCGCGATTGGCCGAAACGGCGGCGCTACCGACGTTAGAACACGACGTGCGCACCGCGCGTGATTACGCGCTGGCCCATGCGGCGTCGGTCGAAACGGCAACCCACGACGCCGCGTTCGATGAGTGGGACAGTGACGGGAATAGCGAGCTCGGCGCGCGTGAACTGGCGGCCGCAACCGCGGACAATCACCAGCGGCGGGCGCTGGGCGCGGCCGTGGTCGTGCTAGGCGCGATTCCGGTGACGAAAGCCTTGCGGCGGCAGGCTCGGCAGGAGTCGGTCGAAGATCGCCCGCCGCAGCGCCGAACGTCACGCTCTCGCCAAGCCTGACGAGCCCGTCGGCTGGAAAAAAGTCGGACGGGAATCTTGCCGTCGGCTGCCGCGTCGTCGACAATCGGGACTTCGTCGGACGATTCCATTCACCCAGGCACGAGACCGTCATGAAGTTCTGCGCCCATCTTGGCAACGCCGCTGCGCGTCGTCGCGCGCTTGTCGTCAGCCTTCTTACGCTGTTGAATCTGATCGCCGCGCCGCCGTGGCTCGTTGCGGAAGAGCGCTGGTCGGCCGATCGGGCTAACGACTGGTATGGCGAACAACCCTGGCTCGTGGGCTGCAACTTCGGCCCTAGCTCCGCGATCAATCAACTTGAAATGTGGCAAGCCGACACGTTCGATCCGAAGACGATCGACCGCGAGCTGGGCTGGGCCGCGTCGATCGGCATGAATACGGTGCGGGTGTTCCTGCACGACCTGCCGTGGCAGGAGGATCGCGACGGGTTTTACTCGCGCGTCGATGAGTTCCTGGAGATCGCGGCGAAGCACGAGATCCGGCCGATGGTCGTGTTCTTCGACGGCGTATGGGATCCCGATCCGCAAAGCGGCCTGCAGCGGCGGCCACGCACCGGGGTTCACAACAGCGGCTGGGTGCAGAGCCCTGGGCGATACATCCTCTCGGACCATGCCCGGCAAGACGCACTCAAGCCGTACGTGACAGAAGTTCTGAAGCGTTACGCCAAGGACGAACGCGTACTGGCGTGGGACCTGTTCAACGAACCCGACAACGACAATACGAACAGCTACGGCCCCTTGGAGCTAAAGAATAAGGACGAGGCCGCGGCGCGGCTGGTGCGACTGGCGTTCGAGTGGGCGCGTGAAGCGGGCCCGAGCCAACCGCTGACGGTGGGACTGTGGCGCGGGCCCCAGTGGGATCAGCCGGCGAAATTGAATCTGGTTCACCGTGCGGCGCTGGAGCTGAGCGACGTGATCTCGTTCCACGATTACGGCGGGCCGGAGTCGATGAGCGCCCGGATCGCGCAGCTTCGCAAGACGGGCCGGCCGCTGTTATGCACGGAATACCTCGCCCGCGGCAACGGCAGCACGTTCGAGGCGATTTCGCCAATCCTGAAGAAGGAGAAGGTCGCCGCGTACAACTGGGGCTTGGTCGACGGCAAGACGAACACCAAGTACCCGTGGAAGACCTGGCAGATGCCGATCCTGGGCGAGCCGGATCCGTGGCACCATGAGATTTTTCACACGGACGGCAAGCCGTATCGCGAGGATGAGGTGACGTTGTTTAAGTCGCTCGCCAAGGCGAAGTGAAGTCCCATGTGGACGACTCTCTCCGAGACTCGTACGCCCGTCTCGGAGAGACGAGCCCACATATTGGTCCCTGCGGCAGTTTCTGCGTAAAATGAAGCCTCGCGCCGAAGAAGTCGGCATTCTCATTGCACGCCACCCCTTGCGATCCTCCATGCGACTGAGCATCTTCGCGCTGACGATATGCTGGTTGATCGCAACGGGCGCCGTTGCCGCCGAAATCGACTTCGCCCACGACGTGCTGCCGCTGCTTAAGCAGCACTGCGCGAAGTGCCATACCAACGGCACGTACAAGGCGGGCCTGTCGCTGGATACCCGCGAAGCGCTGTTGGAATCCGGCGTCGTCGAGCCCGGCGATAGCGGCGCGAGT
>JBGSYU010000197.1:0-5446 GCA_041750715.1 Lacipirellula sp. | reverse complement strand
TGGGGTCGTGGCGGAACGGGCGGCCGTACTCTCACCGGCTTCTCGCCGGACGAGCTACTTGCGCTTCGCGATTCGGTGATTTTCGGCCGCGGCGGACTGGGCGTGATCCACGTTTTTGCGAGCGGCAACAGCGCCGGCAATGGGTTCAATCCCGGCTTCTCCGATATTGGCAACAACAGCAGCGCGGCCTACGGCGTCGCCAATAACCGCTACGTCATCAACGTGGGCGGCGTCGATCACGACGGCAGCTACAACAACTTCGACGGTTCGGTGACGAACTACGCGGAGGCGGGCCCCAATCTGCTGGTCGTGGCGCCGACGGGATCGTTCGCGCGGATCAACATCGCCGAAGACACGGGCGTCGGCAGCGGCATTGTCACGACGGATTTGACCGGGGACGACGGAGCCAACCTGGCGCCGGACCCGTTTACGGGCCAAGAATTTGACCGCGATTTCTTGGACGACCCCGACTACACCTCGCGATTCAACGGCACGAGCGCCGCGGCGCCGCTGGTGACGGGCGTCATCGCGCTGATGCTCGAAGCGAATCCCAATCTCAGTTGGCGAGACGTACAAGAGATTCTCGTCCGCTCGGCACGGCAGAACTCACAGTTCGAAGTACCGCAGAATGGCGCCGGACAGGACAGTCAGAACACCTGGATCGTCAATCAAATTCCGGTCTTTCACGACCCCGATCGTTACTTTGCAAACATCCCCGTCTCGCCCACGCTGCGGACGCTTAGTCCGCTGCTGGATCCCAATGCGTTCCGCACGCTCTTCGGCTCGTCATTCACGAATACTCCCCTCAGTTCCGACCACAATGTCGCCACGCCGTTCCAGTTAACGAATGGCGCCGGATACACGGTTAGCCAGGGATACGGCGTGTACCAGGAGCAGATCGGCTACGGTCATGGCGTAGTCGACGCGGAATTGGCGGTGCTGTTGGCCCAGCAGTGGAGCACGAAGAATCAAACGCTTGCCAACGAACGGACCTTTTCGACATTCGTAACCTTCCCTGGCGTCGGGAATACGCTCAACATATCTCACGCCGAGCGCACGAGCGAGCCAGCGGGATTTCAGATTATCCCTGGCGGCCTAGGCGGAACTCCGGGCGGAGGGTTCGTAGCGAGATGGAATGAGTATTTTGCGCCGGTCCCGGATTTCACGCAATTGTTCGCCTCGCGCGGCTCCGAATTCATCGAGTTCGTGGTTCCCGACAACAATACCATGAGGATCGAAAGCGTCGATGTGAAGATCACCATTGACGGCGATCCCGCTCAGGCGCTGGATCACTTGCGAATCATGCTGGTGTCGCCGGAGGGGACTCATTCAGAACTCAACCATTTTTGGGTTGATAACACAGCTAATTATGGCCCCCACCAGTTTCAATTTGATCCGCTAACGGATGCTATCAATTATCCGAGGTTAGTAGATACTCCCGGCTCCGTAGCGCCGGCGTCCGGGCAGTTCATCTGGACGTTCAATACAAACCGCAGTTGGGGTGAACGATCGGACAACGCCATTGTTTACGATCCCGTGACGGGCGAACCGGTGGCTAGGCAGTTTGCAGCGGGAACAGGCGTTACGCTCGGTCAAGCGATCACGCAAGGCTGGCGGTTGGTCGTCGAGAACTGGGATGCCAATGACGATTTCGGACTCGATGGCGTCGAAATCGCCTGGCACGGCAGCCCGATCAACGCCGCTTCCGAGCGGGTGCAGGGCTTCATCGGGCTCGACGACGTTCGCGACGGCCGGTTTAACTTCAGCCGCGTCATCACCACGATCGGCGACAACGATAACGACGCCTCCACGATTCGGCTGGGCGACGTGGTCAACGAAGTCGATATGAACCAAGAGTCGTTCGCCAGCAACATCACCGTCACCGCCACCCGCGTGAGTGACGGCGTGGTCGTCGACCGGTTCGTCACCGGGGCCGACGGCAATTTTTACTTCGATCTAGTTCCCGATACTTACGACATCACGATTACCGACCCTCAAGGCCGGCTCGCACTCGAAGATTCGACCACTCCCTCCGGGATTTTGGATAAGTACAAGACCTCGTGGCGGATCACGCCGGCGCACTTCCTGGCGTGGGACCATGTGGCGGGAACACCGCAGGACGTGGTCGCCGATAGCAACGGCGTGCCGGTCGCGTGGCTCGATGGGAACCTCGATACGCAGGTCACCGGCATGCGGGGGATCAACTTCCTGCTCGATCCCGGACCGCCGACGGCGCCCGAGGCGACCTTCAGCGGCACGGTGTACGCCGACCTGGGCGTGGCGGACGGCGTGTTCAACGGCACCGACGTGGCCTTGCCGAACGTGACCGTCTTCGGCGACGTCAATCGCAACGGCATTCAAGATCCGACGGAAGTGTTCGCGGTCACCGGCGCCAACGGGCAGTACACGCTGACGGTGGCTAGCATCACGACGCGGGCCCTGGTGAATATCAAGGTGGTGCTGCCGCCGCAATGGTCGGCGATCAACCCCGTCGGCGGCGTCCAGACGCGCTTCGTGGCCCCGGGCGACGCGGTCAACTCGGTCGACTTCTTCATTGCCCCGCCGGCGAGCAATCCGGGTACGCCGGGTTCGACCGTGCCGGGCATTTTGTCGGGCGTGGTGTTCGAGGACGTGAACGGCAACTCGCAGCGCGGTCCTACTGAAGTGGGCGTTAGCAATTTTACGGTGTACCTCGACGCGGATGACGACGGCGTTCTCGGCCCGAACGAGACGTTCACCACGACCAGCACGCTGGGGTCGTACGTGTTCGCGAACGTGACGCCGGGACAGCATAAGATTCGCGTCGTGATTCCCGAGACGTTTACGCAAACCCTGCCCAACGCGGGGGCCGCGCGGACGGTGAATCTGCTCGGCGGCGGCAGTCTGGCGAACCTGAATTTTGGCGTGCAGGGGCTGGAGACGCTCGACTACGGCGATGCGCCGGCGAGCTACGAGTTGCGGCCCGTGGCCGGCGGCAGCAACGTGTTCGATCCGGCTCGCCACCCCATCGGCGCGTATCGGCTGGGCGCGAACATCGATGGCGAGCTGGCGCCGCGCAATAGCGCCGATGCCACCGGCGACGATACGTTTGGCGTGGATGATGAAGACGGCATCGCGTTCGGCCCGCTCAACGCGGGGTCGCCGTGGTCGATTATCGCAACGGCCAATACCTTCTCCGGATACCTGCAAGCGTGGGCGGACTGGAATAGGGACGGCGACTTCCTGGACGTCGGCGAGCGGATTATCACGGATAAGTTGCTCGTTCAGGGCGCCAACCCGGTGTCGGTGAACGTACCCATCGGCGTGGGCGCGGGGGACGTCTTCGTTCGCTTCCGCGTGGGCGAGTTCTCGCACGACCCGGCCACCGGGCTGCCGCGAGTGACCGACACGCCGTTTGGCCGGGCGCTAACGGGGGAAGTGGAAGATTACCTCGTCTCGCTGGCCGCCTCGCCAGCGGCGGTGGTGGCCGGTATGCCGGCCGACTTCGACCAAGACAATGATGTGGACGGCGCCGACTTGCTCCCTTGGCAGCGCCGCCTGGGCATGACCTCGGGGGCAACGCAGGCGCACGGCAGCACCAATGGCGACGGCGACGTCGACGGAGCCGACTTGAACGCCTGGGGCCTGCAGTTCGGCCAGACGGCGAGCAGCTCCAGTGGCGGGGGAAGTGCGGCGGCGGCTTCGACGCTGAGCTTCGGCGCCGGACGCGTCGGCTTGGAGAGCGATTCGCTGGCCGCGAGCACACTGCCGCAAGCCACGGCTCAAATCGGCCTGGGCCGCAATTTCACGGCGTTCGTTTCGTCGCTGGTCGCGGCTTCGCCGACTGGCGGCACGACCACCAGCGGGGCGGTCGCCGCGGCGGCCGACCGGGCGAAGGTTCGGTTCGATACGCTGAGCGATTCGATCCGCGGCGCGGCGGCGAGAGTCGCCGATCGAGTGGAGGGTGTTCACCTCGACTCGAGTCGACGGGATCGGGCGTTTGAAGATTTGTTCGATTCGCACCGCCGGCATGGTCTGCGGGCCGGTCTGGAACTCGAACTGGCGGGACGAGCCGGCGCCGAAGTGGACGCCGACAAAGCGTTCGCGGCGCTCGCCGACCACTTCCCGCGGCATCGCGGCTGAGTTCCGCTGCTGGCCGCGTGCTAGTCACGCCGTTTTCAATCAACTATAAACCGGCGGGGTTCGTCCCCCGCCGGTTTCTTGTTGGGTAGCGGTCAGCTTTCAGCAGTCAGCCATCAGCCAAGAGCAGTTCTCCTACATTCGCACTTTCTGGCTGATTGCTGAAAGCTGACCGCTGAAGGCTTCTTAGGATTTTCGCAATGGCTTTGCTCATTCAGAACGGTCGGATTGTCACCGCGACGGACGATTTTGTGGGCGACGTGCTCATCGAGGGGGAGACGATCGCCGCGGTCGGGCCGCAGCTCGATGCGCCGACCGGGGCGGAGGTGATCGACGCCAGCGGCAAGTTCGTATTCCCCGGATTCATCGACCCGCACGTGCATATTTATTTGCCGTTCATGGGGACCTATGCGAAGGACACCTACGAGACGGCCAGCCGGGCGGCGCTGGTGGGGGGGACGACGACGCTGATCGAGATGTGCTGCCCGGCGCGCGGGGACGATCCGATCGAAGCGTTCGAGCTTTGGCGGTCGAAGGGCGAAGCGTCGGCGTGCGACTACACGTTTCACATGGGCGTGTCGCGGTTCGATGCGACCACGGCGGAGGCGATTCGCGAGATTGCCCGGCGGGGCGTCGCTTCGCTGAAGGTGTTTCTGGCGTACAAGGGGGCGTTCGGCGTTACCGATGAGGAACTGTTCAACACCCTAACCCTGGCGAAAGAGTTGGGGCTGATCGTGACCGCGCATTGCGAGAACGAGACGCTCGTTTCGGAATTGCAGCGGCGACTCTTGGGCGAAGGGCTGACGGGGCCCGAGTGGCACGAGCCTTCGCGGCCACCGCGGGTGGAGGCGGAGGGGGTGCATCACCTGATGACGTTCGCCGAGCTGACCGGCGCCCATGTGTATTGCGTTCACACGTCGTGCCGCGAGGCGCTCGAAGCGGTGCAGGCGGCCCGGCTGCGCGGCGTGCAGGCGTGGGTCGAGACAGTAATTCCGTACCTGGTGCTCGACAAAACCTACGCGGAGCGGCCGAAGTTCGAGGGGGCGAAGTACGTGATGTCGCCGCCGCTGCGCGACAAGGTGCAGCAGCCGGTGTTGTGGAACGCGCTGCGATCGCGGCTGATCAGCACGGTGGGCACCGATCACGCCCCGTTCGACTTCGCCGGGCAGAAGGAGATGGGTCGCGGCGATTTTACGAAGATTCCCAACGGCATTCCCTCGGTCGAGGATCGCGTGAATCTGCTCTACACGCACGGCGTGTGCCGCGGGCGGATCGACTTGCAGACGTTCGTCGACGCGGCGAGCACGCAGGCGGCGCGGCTGTTCGG
>JBGSYU010000196.1:0-4719 GCA_041750715.1 Lacipirellula sp. | reverse complement strand
ACGCGGACGTAATCGAACTGCACGTTGCTCACCGAGGCCGTTCGGCCGAAGTTGGCCTTCCACACCTCGAGGTCTTCGAGCCCGATCACGCCGTCGGCGAAGCGTTCGCCGTTGAATCCGGTGACGGGGCCGCTGACGTCGGCGCCGCTGCCGACCCCCACGGTTTGGCCCAGAGTGCGCTGCCACACGAGAAAATCGCCGCCGTCGACCACGCCGCTGCCGTCGAAATCGCCGCGGGCGCCGTATCCGCCCTCGGGGATGGCGCCGGCAAAGTTCGCGTTCACCTCCGAGCTTAGGATCGCATACTGGTTGGCGTTCGACAGCGGCGCGCCGCCTCCTGTCCAAACGGTATTGCCATCGACGTAAAACGTGTAGTTGCGGTAGATCCCGCCGGCCGGCGTCCACCTCAGTCCGTAGGTGTGCCAACTGTCGTTGCCAAGTCCGGCCAAGGGACCAGTGAGTTGCCGCGTCAATTGTTGCTCGGGTCCATAGCCGTCCCAAATCAACGCCGAATTGATCCGGTCGGTGACGTCCGTATTGGTAGTGAGACCGGGGTAGAGGGAGGCCTCTGCAGGGTCGCCGACGCGGACGCGGTGCTCGAAGATATCCATCTCCACCCCGGCGACGCCGGGGTTGCCGATGGGCTGGGCGAGCGTAACCGACTGTAGCCAGAACGCCGCCGTGCTGCCCGAGGTCGTGTGAAACTTGGCTCGGGTTTCAAAATATCCGTGGGCCTGATTCAGGCCATCAACGGCAAATAAAGGGTGGAGAAAGTTCCCGACCATCCCCGAATAATGCTGGTCCACGCCGTCGGCATCCTGTTCGGTATAGGTGTTGATCGTAGCGACGCCATTTCCGACCGACACGGCGTTGGGCGTGAGAATGCCGTCGGCCCGCGGCCCGGGGACCCGATGGAACCACTTCGTGAGGTCGAGCTCGTTGCCATCGAATTCGTCCGACCAGACGGGCGTGTTTCCCACGCCCGGCGGCAAAGCGGCGGCCGTTCCGCAGCAATCCGAAATCAGGGCGACCATGATTAGTGTTGTGAGGCGCGCTAAAGGCATAATGCGTTTGTATTAGGTTCGCAGGAGAGGGGCAAAGACGTCAATCCGCGTGACGAGGACGGCCGCCAATGCCGGTGCGCGTCGCGCGGCAGATCAGAAAAGCGATTCGTCGACTACTTGCTCATCGCGTGCGGCGTTTAGCCGCTGCCAGGTTGCCAAGTGTTCGGGCTTCGTGACTTCAAATGGGCTGGCCGAGTCGATCGTATCGAGAATGAAACGGACGCTTCCGTCAACCATGCCGACGTACACGCCGCCGACGTGTGCGCTGCGAGGCCCCCCTTGATTGCTGATCGTGCAGGCGATGCAACAGGACATACATTCGGTGAGAGTCGTCGCTTCGCTGACCGCCGCAGTTACCGCCGCGCAGTCGATGATATTATCGGCGGACTTGCCGCACTCGTTGGGGCGGGTGTTGTCGTCCGAGCCGTGCATCCAGAGGCTGCTAGAGGCCGGCCCGCCCAGCGCCCATGTGCCTCGTCGGTCCAAGTCGACGAGTCCGACGCGTAGTTCGCCGATCAGAATCGTCTGGCTCGTGCCATCGGTAATCTCGGCGATACCCCGTGCGACGTTGGCGCCCATCACGCCGCCGCTGACGTGATTTATCCAACCCTTCGCGTCTTTGCCGGCGGCGGATTTTTCTCGCGTCGGGTCCGTCTGATAGGCGCCGAGGGCGCCGTTCGCGCCGTA
The DNA here is from genome assembly GCA_041750715.1 of Lacipirellula sp. Taxonomy (GTDB): domain Bacteria; phylum Planctomycetota; class Planctomycetia; order Pirellulales; family Lacipirellulaceae; genus Lacipirellula. The sequence continues at coordinate 2,968 of JBGSYU010000196.1, read as the reverse complement.
ATTGCCGCGGGCCCAGTTGTCGCCTTCCGAGGCGCTTTGGAACTTGGTTTCGTGCCCGCGATCAGACGGGCAAATCATGCCTTCGAGGCGGGCGCCGCGGGGTTCACGGTTCGCGACGTCGGAAATCGGCTTTTTCAGATCGAACGACGCGTACAGCGTTTGCTGCTCCATAAAGGGGAGCGTGGCGATCACCCAGTTTTCGTAATGCACGGTGCTCCGTTCGGGATTGCCGATGGCCGCATCGAATTTGGCGCTGGGCGGGAACGTGTTGAACGCGGCGTGATAGTTCTGCAGCGCGAGCCCAAGCTGCTTGACGTTGTTTTGACACTGCGTGCGGCGGGCGGCCTCGCGTGCGGCTTGGACCGCCGGCAACAGGAGCGCGACCAACACGCCGATGATGGCGATCACGACGAGCAATTCCACTAAGGTGAAACCGCGCCGAATAAGTTCCTGCTTACGCATATCGTTTTCCTTGTGAGCGTTTCAATCGCGATTAAGCCGCCGATGGATCGCTGCAACGCGTCGGCGACGCTTCCTCGCGCCGCCGCTAGTGTTTCTTAGGAATCTTCAGTGCGAAATCATTGTCCCCGCCTTCGAGCACCTCCACTTCCAGAGGCGTCGTTTCCACTTCTTGATACGATTTTGGAATGGCCGTCGTCGGAATGCCGCCGCCCCGATCGTCCGTGCTCATTGAAACCACCACGACCTTGTGCCGCCCAACCAGTGCGCCGTCCCCGTACTTCCAAGTCGTCAACTCCTTAAAGGCGCCCGTCGCCACGTCGACATAGGCTTCGGCCGCCCCCGGCGCCACCTTACCGGTGGGACCTACCCCTTGCGGCTCGAACGCGAGCCAGATCTGGTCCGCCGGGACCAACGTTCCATCGTCGTACTTCACCGTCCCACGAACCTCGGCGAGCGGCAGCGGCGATGCTTCGCTGCATCCGCCGACCGCGGCGCTTGTGGCGAGAATTACGACGATGACGGCGCGGCGCGATCGCATATCCAAAAGATTCCAGCGGACGCCAAGTGAAGAGGCCAACCTGTCCCTGTATTATTCCGGTTGATTCGCAACTGCCACAACAATAATATAACGTAATGTCATTATGACTTTGCCTACGCCCCCGGTCCGCCGCTGCGCAATCGTCGATTTCCCCCCGAGCGAATCGTTCCATGCCCCACCGCAAGCACGTCGCCGTCATTCCCGACTTGACGAGCGAATACGATCGCAATGTGGTCCATGGCATCAGCCGCTTCGTACACGAAGAGCGCCAGTGGATCATTTACCTCCACGACGATCCCAGTCACAAAATCGCCCAGTTGGAAAGCTGGCAGGGTCATGGAGTGATCGCGAACGTCGACGACGTGCAAGTCCTGCAAGCCGTCAAGCGACTGTGCGTCCCGGTGGTTGGCTACGGCGGCGTGGGCCGAAAGGACGATCACATTCACTTCCTGCGCGGCGACAACGAGGCGATCGCGCGGCTCGCCGCGGAACATCTCATCGACCGCGGGTTCACGAACTTCGCCTACTGCGGTTGGCCGCCGACGCGCACCAACCCCTGGTCGAGCGCTCGCGGTCTGCACTTTGGCGACATCGTCCGCGAGGCGGGCTTCGACTGCGACGTGTACCCTGCGCGAAGCGGCGCGCGACATTGGTCGCGATTGCTCAACGAACTTTCGCTGTGGCTGCGGACCTTGCGAAAACCGGTAGGCCTCATGGCCGCCAACGACGCCCGGGCGCGACAGGTGCTGGAGGCCTGCCGCCAAATCGGCGCCGCCGTTCCCGACGAGGTCGCCGTGATCGGCGTCGATAACAACGAGCTGATTTGCAGTTTGTCGATGCCGCCATTGTCGAGCATCATTCACGGCGGCGAACGCTTGGGCTATGAAGCAGGGCTGCTGCTAAAGAAGCTCATGGTCGCTCCGAAGCGACGCATCGCCAATCTCGCCGTGCTTCCGCCAGTCGGAGTGATTACCCGGCAATCGACCGACACGCTGGCGATCACCGACCCCGAGGTCGCGACTGCCGTGCAGTTCGTCCGCAATAACGCGACGCGACCCGTGCAGGTCCGCGACGTGGTCGCGCAGGTAACCGTCTCGCGGGCTACGCTGGAGAATCGCTTCAAGCAAATCGTGGGGCGAACGATCCACGCCGAGCTGCGGCGGGTGCAAATTCGCGAGGTGCAGCACCTGCTGCGCACGACCGAGCTGCCGCTGCACAAGATTGCCGAGCGAACGGGGTTTCGTTACGTGCAGTACCTGGCAGCCGTCTTTCGGCAAGTATGCGGCCAAACGCCCGGGCAGTACCGCGACCACTTGCGCACCGATAAGCGGTGACAACTTGGTAGTCCTCTCGCTCCGCGAGAGGATTGCTGCTCGCGGAGCGAGCAGACTACACATAAGCGGATCCACGAACCGCTATTTCGCTGGCGACAGGTGTTCGTCAAACCAATCGGCAAGCCGCGATACGTCGTCCGCCATTTCCGGCCAGCCGTGACCAGCGCCCGGTTTCACGACGAGCTCCGCCTTCACGCCCGCTGATTTTAGCTGCTCGATCATGATCTGGGCCTGTTGAATCGGCACAAGCTCGTCCGCGTCGCCGTGCATGATGAGCGTCGGGGCATCGTCGGCCGAGACGTGCGTAATCGGCGAAATCTGTTTGCCGATCTCGCGAAAGCTCGTCTCATCGGTCACCGGCACAAAGTGCTTTGTTACAGGATCGAGTTCTTCGAATTCAAAGGGAGCGCGAAAATTTTTCAAGCGCCCTCGGCCCAACGCGTCCTCGCCCGGCTTGCCGTAGTTCAGAAAATCGGTGGGCGGCATAAAGCACGCCACCGCCTGCACTCGGCTGCTTTCACGATCGACCGCATCCGCAGCCTGCGGATCGCCCTCGGTTCCGGCAGTGCCCGACATCAGCGACAAATGACCGCCCGCCGACGAGCCCATGATGCCAATTCGTTCCGGATCAACT
>JBGSYU010000195.1:0-1676 GCA_041750715.1 Lacipirellula sp. | reverse complement strand
CCGAGAAGTTTGAGAATGTCGCGTTCGCTGGTGTAGTGGGCGCCGATTTGGCGGCGCTCGCGGGGCTCCAGCACCGCTTGGAACAGGGCGCCGAACACGGCGGGCGAGATGCGGCTCCAGTCGAACCGCGTACATGCCAACAGCGTGGCCCGCATCGACTGGTCGAACGCGGCGAAATCGAGCGCTTCGGCGTAAAGCTCGCCATTGACGAAGGGGAGGTCGGCCAACTCTTCGCGGAGATTCTTCTGGCGGCGCTCGTCGGGCGTGTTAAGGACTTGAAAAAACTGCGCGAGCTGCGGGCCGAGGTCGGAGCCGTCGGGCCGGGTGTGATCTTCGAGATAGAGCTTGAACGAGTCGCGCTCGAAGATGCCGGTGTCTTCGGCGAACAGGCAGAACAGGACGCGAACCAACAGGCGCTGCAGCTCGTGGCCCGAGTAGCCGCCCGCTTCCAGGGCGTCGTGCAGGTCGCCCATGATCTGCACGGCCCGGATATTGACGGGGTCTTCGGGTTCGAGCTTGTGCTGCTTGTAGCCGGGGATGAAGCCGAAGTGGTTCACATGCTGCTGGAACTCGGCGAGGGGAAATTCGTGGGTCGCGCCGTCTTCGAGATCGTGCAGCGCGATGCGGGCGAAGTCGGAGATGATGACGTAGCGCGGCAGTTCGTCGGTGCGGCCTTCGCGGGCCAGGCTTTGCAGGTAGTCCATCGCCTGGGCGTGGGCTTTGCCCAGGTCTTTGCCGCGGCTCTTGTGCTCGGCCAGCAGCGTGCCTTTCCAGAATAGGTCGATAAAGCCGAAGCTGCCGGAGAGCCCGCGAACTGGTTCCTCGAAACTGGCGACCAGCCGCCGCGAGAGGCCGAAGACGTTAAAGAACTGATCCCAGAACGTTTTGGCTTCGGCATGCTCGCGGGCCTCGCCGGCCCATTCTTTGGAGAAGGCGAGGGCGCGGCTGCGGATTTCGTTCCAGGAGAGAGGCATCAGGCGGTTCTCGCGGTAGTTGCCGTCGCGGCGCGCGGCGATGGACGATGATAGTGCATCGCGCGGGCCAATGTTAGCCGCCGCGTCGTCTGCCCTCCGCGCCCGGAGAATCTCAGTGGCAATTGGCCGTCACCTTCTCTAACGTGTAAGTTCGCCTCGATCCCTAGAGCCCACTCAAACGGCCAGCCGGAAATCGACCGCAACGCGTCCTATACTTGAGAGGAGAAATTTAACCCGCCGACAGCCGCCAGGCGTTTGCCGAGAGCCTTCCCCCATGAAACTCCACGACCTACTCGCCCACCACGGCATCGTCGCCAATCCGTTTGCCGATGAGGATGCGCAGACCGATCCCGTGTTTCAGGGGCGTTGCCGCGCCAGCACGTTTCATCCACAGTGGGACAAGATCTACGGCGACCCCTCCAGCCCGGCGACTTCCATCGTGTTTGGCGAAAAGGGCGCCGGCAAGACGGCGCTGCGGCTACAGATGGCGGCGCAGATTGACGACCACAACGAGCGGAGCGAGAACAATCGGCTGTTCGTCATCGAGTACGACGACTTCAATCCGTTTCTCGATCGGTTCGCCGATCGGCTCAGCGGCCGCAAGCGGCGCAACGCGGGGAAGGTGCTCTCCGAGTGGAAGCTGTGGGATCACATGGATGCGATTCTATCGCTGGGGGTGACGAGCGTCGTCGATCGGCTGCT
>JBGSYU010000194.1:0-7182 GCA_041750715.1 Lacipirellula sp. | reverse complement strand
TTCCAGTTTCTCAAATGGTTCCCCGGTCAGCTCGAACTATGGGGCGCCTTCATCATCCCCGGCGTCATCCTCGCCGTGCTGTTCCTGATGCCATGGATCGGCCGCACGCGATTCGGGCACATGTGCAATATCGCGCTGCTGTTCGTGCTGCTCGGCGGAGCGGCGGCGCTGACCGCTCAGGCGATTCACGAGGATTACTTTGCACGGTGGAACACGAAGGAAGACATCCTGACGGCGAATGATCCCGTGCTGGCGGCGCGGTATGAGGCATCCGCACGGTTCTTAAGCGCTAAGCGGCAAGCCGCAGCAGAGGCGGAGCGCGTGATCGAGTTGGCGGAATCGCCCGAGCGAATTCCGCCGACCGGGGCGCTCTCGATGATGTACGACGACCCCTACCTGCAAGGTCCGCGGCTGTTCAGGCAGAATTGCGTGAACTGTCACAACTTCGTTGATCCCGACAAGCCCGTGGCGGATCAAACGGATGCAATCGTCAATGAAACGCCGACCGCTCCGAACCTCTTTGGCGTCGGCGGCCAGCGGTGGGCGGCGGGGTTGCTCGACCCGCAGCAGGTCGCCGGACCGCACTACTTTGGCTACGAGAGTTCGCCGTTCGTCGAGGGCGAGATGGCGACCTTCGTGAAAGACACGTTCGGCGACGAGATCGACGACCAACAGAAGGTCGCCGCGAAAGAGGCGTTTGCGAAGGTGGCCGCGGCACTCGCCCACGAATCGGGCTTGCCCGGTTCGCTGAAGCCAAGCGACGATGAGACAAAGCGAATTGAAGCGGGCCGCGCGCTGATGACCGGCGGCCTGGCTGAGATTCTCGACGGCGGCCTGAGTTGCACCGACTGCCACAAGTTTCACGACGCCGGCGAGCTCGGCAGCGCCCCCGATCTCACCGGCTACATGTCCCGCCAGTGGATGATCGCCTTCATCCGCAATCCGGCCGACGAACGGTTCTACGGCGAGCGCAACGACCGCATGCCGGCGTTCGCGCCGCACGACGATCCTCGGCTCAATCAGCTCGACGACAAGTCGATCGGACTAATCGTCGACTGGCTCCGCGGCGATTGGCGAAGCGCGGCCAAGTAGCCGCGATCTAACCCAAGTTAGCCGCGGGCTAACAGCCCGCCGGTGAACCCTCGCACGTTAGCGAGTCAATTCGCACTTCTCCGGCGATCTGTTAGATCGCGGCTACTTGATCGACCGCATACAACTCACCGGAATCGTTGCAGTTTGACGCCACGATCGGTCGATAGCATCCGAGGGTTGCCGCGCGCCGGCGGCCGTCGCTTCTCCGTCCTTTCCCAAGATCTGCCGCCCATGTGGTGCTGCCGGTGCCAGCAAGACGTACCCGCCGACCGCGGCGTTAGCGGGCGGGCGAAGTGCCCGCGCTGTCGCGGGCTCCTCCTGCCGCCCGCGGAAGCCCGTGCGATTTCTATCGTGTCGGACTGCGGTCTCGATCTTGACGGGTACACACGCGCCACGCGCCCCTTGCCGTCGATAGGCGAGCGAATCCCCGGCGATTCAATGCGTTCTGAATTACGGCGGCTGGAGCGAATACTTCGTCCGCCAGTTTGCTGGGACGAGTCTCGCGAGATGGCGCGCGGTAGTTCCGCCAGCTCGCGGTTTGACGACTCGCATGCAGACGTGAGCGAAGGTCTTCCATCCGCCGCGGCCAAGCTTCTGCATTACCCCGTTCACGCCAAGACAACGCCCGCGTGGGGCATTAGCCTGTTGCTCGCCGCCGGTGGAACGGCGCTCATCAGCGGCGTGCTGCTGCTGGTCGCCGCGAACGTGCTGCTTCACCCCGGAGCGTGGCGGTGGGGATTCGCCACGACGATCGCCGGCGAAGGCCTGCTCATTGCCGGGCTCGCCGCGATGGCGACCCGGCTGTGGCGCAACAGCCGACGCGTCAACACCCAGCTCGACGGCATCGACCGGCGCTTGGTCGAAGTGCAGTCTACGCTCACGCACGCCGGGACGACTGGCTCGCTCCGCAGCGCATTACGCCGCCTCCCGCCGCTCGCGGCTTAGCGCACCCGGCGCGAAATCTCTTCCATCACGTCGTCGATCTTCACCCGCCACTGCTCGAGCGTGTCACGATCGCGGATCGTCACTGTCCGATCGTTGAGCGTTTGACCGTCGACCGTGATGCAGTACGGCGTGCCCGCTTCATCCTGTCGGCGATAGCGCCGCCCGACCGCTCCTTTCTCGTCGTAGAACGCCGCGAACTTCGCCTTCAGCTTGCGGTAAATGTCGCGGGCAATCTCCGGCATGCCGTCCTTCTTCACCAGCGGAAACACGGCCGCCTTGATCGGCGCGATCCGCGGGTGGAACTTCATCACCACGCGGGTTTGCATCGCGCCCTTCTCGTCGGGGGCCTGGTCCTCGTGATACGCCTCGCACAGGAAGGCGAGCGTCGCCCGGTCGGCGCCGGCCGAGGGTTCGATCACGTGCGGCGTGAACTTCTCATTCGTCACCTCATCGCGATACTGCAAATCGCGGCCGCTGCCCTTGTACTTCGGGCGTTTTTTGCCGTTTTCGTCTTCAACCATTTCAACTTCGAGGCAGCCCTCGGCGTTCTTCACTAGCTTGCCTTCCATATGGCTGCGAAGATCGAAATCGCCACGATGGGCGACGCCTTCCAACTCCCCATGCTCTCCCTCGGGCAGGAACGGGAAGGCATACTCGATATCCGCCGTGCCGACCGAGTAATGGCTCAGCTCGTCTTTGTCGTGTTCGCGAAGACGCAAGCGTTCGCCGGCCAAACCGAGTTGGATATACCACTTCATCCGTCGGTCGCGCCAGTACTCGTACCACTTTCGCGACTCGCTCGGATGGCAGAAGAATTCAATCTCCATCTGCTCAAACTCGCGGCTGCGAAACGTAAAATTCCGCGGCGTGATTTCGTTGCGGAAACTCTTTCCGACCTGCGCGATGCCGAACGGGACTTTTACGCGGGTGCTGTCGAGCACGTTCTTGAAGTTGACGAAGATGCCCTGGGCGGTCTCCGGACGCAGAAACGCGGCGTCCTCCTCGGTTCCCATGGCGCCTACGATCGTCTTGAACATCAGATTGAACTCACGCGGCTCGGTGAGCGACCCTGGCTTTGTCGCATCAGGCCCGATGCTAACCATTAGGCGGTCTTTCTTGGGTTCAGAAAACGTTCCCGTTTCGGACGCATCAGGGGCGAGCACATAGGGCGTTGCCGACTTGCTCAGATCTACGACGGTCCCCCCTTCGGTTTCAGTGATTGGCTCGAAGTCGTCATCGATGACTGGCGGCAGTTCAAGCCCCTCAGGCAGGGATTGTAACGGTCCAAATGTCAATTGATCCTTCTGCTTCGCGCGTAGGTCAAAGAACTTCAATGCTCGTCGCTCAATGTCTTCTTCCACGTTTTCGGCGACCGTGGTTACGAATGCCCATTTGCAGTTTCCTGGTTCTCCGCGCGCGACCCATTTCCCTCTAATCTGGTCATATCGGTATCGCTTCCGTGTCTCACGACAATCCACCATCCAATCGCAGAACAAATCAAAATGCCCCGAGACCTTCCACACCTGCGGGTGCATAATGATCGTGCAATCGAGTCCGGTCATCTCGTACTCGCTCGGCGCCCCCGGCTGCACGGCCAGCTCGTCGTGGCCGCGGACCATGTCCTGCCACCAAGCGTCTTTGATATTCTTCTTCAGCTCGACGCCCAGCGGGCCGTAGTCCCAGAAGCCGTTGAGGCCGCCGTAGATCTCGCTCGACTGAAAGAGAAACCCTCGCCGTTTGCAGAGCGAGACGAGTTTGTCCATGTCCATCGCGTACTCAATTCTTAAATTAAGAATGGGCCTCACGCAAAGGCGCAGAGGACGCAAAGAAGAAGAAGGAGGGAACACTAATCTTCACTAATCCAATTCAATAATGATTAGTGAAGATTAGCGCAGATTAGTGTTCCAAGACTGTTTTCTTTGCATCCTTTGCGCCTTTGCGTGAGACATGAATTATTGGGAACCGGCCATTCTAACGGTGCATTGAATGGACCGTCTATGCCGAGCGGATTTCGCCGGTGGCGCGGTTGAGTTCGGGGACGATGGCGAGGGTATCGAGCTGAGCGCACGCCGCGAGGTCGGCGTCGTGGCCGATGTCGAGCAGGTTGCGGCCGCCGAGCGTGGCGCGCATTTGCTCGGCAAGCTGTTCTGCGGGCGAGCGACCGGCCTTTAGCGCGGCTTTCAGCAGCTCTTGCCACTGGGCCGCCGCCGACCGGGCGCTCTCGTCGGTCTTGTAGTGCGGAATCGCCGCCGAACTGGCGGAAACCTCGGGGCCGTGCAGTGCATGAACCAATGCCCCAGCGGCGAGAACGTCCTCGCCGGTGACTTCGCCGCCGGTGCCCGCGCAGAGGATGTCGATGCGCGATGCGTCAGCTACAGCATTTGCAACCGCTTGTCGGCTTAGCGCGCATCCAATCAGCGTGCGCTTCGCCAGCCGAGCATGATGCAGCGCGCGCGTCCCGTTGGTCGTGGTGAACAGCACTCGCCGGCCTCCCACCGCCTCGGGCGTGTACTCCAGCGGCGAATTGCCCAGATCGAACCCCTCGATCACCTTTCCATGCCGCTCGCCCCCAAGCACGATCTCGCTGCGCGCAAACTTCTCTGCTGCTTGGCGCGTTTCGTCAATCTCCAAAAACGGCATGACGCACGTCGCCCCCGAGGCCAGCGCCTGGCAAATCGTGGAGGACGCCCGCAGCAAGTCAATAACTACGACCGTGCTGCCGGCGAGCTGCGACGGCTCACCTTGATTTGGCAAGAAATGGACGTTAACAGAAGGCATCATTTACCTTGGGCAGTGGAAGCTCGTGCATTTTACTGCGATACTAGGCGACACACAGTGCCCATTCTTCATCTCGCACCCCTGACCAAAATGACCGTCGACAAATCAGGCCCGCGCGTGCGACGGATGTTTGGCGAGATCGCCGGTCGGTACGATTTTCTCAACCACCTGCTCTCGCTCAACGTCGACCGCTATTGGCGATGGCGAGCGGTGCGGATGGTTCCGCCGCGGCCCGGCACGAGTATTCTCGACATCTGCACCGGCACGGGCGATTTGGCGCTTGCCTACCACCGGGCGACCGGCGGCAAGTCAGAAATCGTCGCGGCCGACTTTTGTCATGAAATGCTCGCCATCGGTCGGCAAAAGGGCATGCGCGCCGGCGCCAATGGCGAACTTACCTTCGTGGAAGCCGACGCGCAGTCGCTGCCGCTGCCCAGCGACCGGTTCGACGTCGTGTGCGTCGCCTTCGGCCTGCGGAACATGGCCGACACCGACGCGGGGCTGGCCGAGATGACGCGGGTGTGCGCCCCCGGCGGCCGCGTGGCCGTCTTGGAATTTTCATCGCCGCAGTGGCAGCCGTTCAAGAAAATCTACGGCTGGTATTTTCAGCAGGTCTTGCCAAGAATCGGACAATTTTTCGCCCGTAACCGCGAAAGTGCGTATAGCTACCTGCCGGAGAGCGTCGGCGAATTCCCCCAAGGCGAAGCCCTTGCCCAGCGGATGCGCGCCGTCGGCCTTGGGGACGTGACCTTCCGCGGTCTTACACTGGGAGTGGCCACCATTTATGTTGGAAAGAAGCCATAACCGACGAAAAGTAGCCGCGGGTCAATGACCCGCCGGTGAACCCTGAGTCGACAAACCACCTGCCGCCGATATGCCCTCCAAACCCAAAAACATCTGCGTCGCCATCACCGGAGCCAGCGGCGCCGTCTATTCTCTGCGCCTAATCGAAGTTCTGCTCGCCACCGGCCACGACGTCCATCTCTCGATTAGTCCGGCCGGCGTGCAGGTGATCCGCGAAGAAATGGACCTGCGAGTCGACCTCGACGACTTTCAAGCGGCCGATTTGATGCTCGAAGACGTCAGCAGCGCCTCGGACAGCAAGATTCGCATGCTGCAGGCCTCGGCCGGCATCGGCACGGCCGATAGCAACGTCCTGTCGGTCGACGCCGGCCGCGTGGGCGTGCTGCACTACCATCATTTTCAGAACTACAGCGCCCCGATCGCCAGCGGGTCGTTTCTTACCCAGGGCATGGTGATCTCGCCGTGCTCGGGCTCGACGCTTAGCGCCGTCGCCCACGGCGGCGGCGGGAATCTCATCCAGCGCGCGGCCGAGGTGCATCTCAAGGAGCGCCGGAAGCTGATTCTCGTGCCGCGCGAGACTCCGCTGTCGCTGCCGCATATCGACAACATGCGCAAATGCACCGAGGCGGGCGCCGTGGTGATGCCCGCTTCGCCGGGCTGGTATCACGGCGTTAATACGCTGCGCGATCTGGTCGATTTCATGGTCGCGAGAATCTGCGACCAACTCGGCATCGACAACGCCCTTATCAACCGCTGGGGCGTGAATGGACAGCCATAAGATTCACGCAGAGGCGCAGAGACGCAGAGAAGCGTGCAGCCATCGTACTGTGCGTCTCTGCGCCTCTGCGTGAGACAAATCGGTGCTGCAGACCATCCGCCACTTCCTGTCGCTGATTCGCTTCAGCCATACAATTTTCGCACTCCCGTTCGCTTTACTTGCGGCGTTGATGGCTTGGCATCGGAAGGGCAGCGTCCGGTGGCAAGAGTTGTTGGGCATTCTGCTCTGCATGATCTTCGCCCGCAGCGCGACGATGGCGTTCAATCGGCTGGCCGATCGTAAGCTCGACGCCACGAATCCGCGGACGGCCACGCGGCATTTGCCTGTGGGGACGCTAAGCTGCAAGCAGGTGGCTTCCTTTGCCGTTGCGTGCGGCGCTGCATTTGTCGGGAGCACGCTGCTGTTTCTGCCCAACCGATTGCCGATTTATCTGTCGGTCCCGGTGCTTCTGATCTTGCTTGGATACAGTTATGCTAAGCGATTCACGTCGCTGGCCCATTTCTGGCTAGGCGCCGCACTGGCCATGTCGCCGGTCGCCGCGTGGATCGCCATTCGCGGCGAGACTGTCCTGCAATCGCCCGGCGATTTGCTTCCCGCCTTCGTGCTGGGAGCCGCCGTGATGGCGTGGGTCGCGGGGTTCGACCTCATCTACGCCTGCCAGGATTTCGCCCACGATCGCCAGGCCGGGCTGTATAGCATTCCCGTGCGGCTGGGGATCGCCGGCGGCCTGCGACTGGCGGCGGCCTGCCATTTTGCAACAATAGTGCTGTTGGCCTGCCTGCCGC
>JBGSYU010000193.1:0-12496 GCA_041750715.1 Lacipirellula sp. | reverse complement strand
ACCAGATTGGGGATCGACGCGCGGAGCTTTTTGAGCAATGTCTCGGTATCGGCGCGGTTCACGCGGCGCTGCATTCGCTTGAGCATCGCGTCATTGATATGTTGCAGCGGCATGTCGAGATACGGCACGATTCGCTCACTGTGCGCTATCGTCTCAATCAACTCGTCGCTGAAATACATCGGGTAGAGGTACATCAGGCGAATCCAGTCGAGGCCCTCAACCTTTTCCAGCTCGCCGAGCAACTGAACGAGCCGCGGCTCGCCGTAGAGGTCTTTACCGTAGTAGGTAGTGTCCTGGGCGACGATCACCAATTCGCGAACGCCGTCGGCCGCCAGCTCGCGTGCTTCGGCGATGACTTCTTCGATGGGCTTGGTCGCGTGCTTGCCGCGCATCTTGGGGATCGCGCAGAAGGTACACAGCCGATCGCAGCCTTCAGAGATTTTAAGAAACGCAAAATGCCGGGGCGTGATTCGCAGCCGGGCCGTGTCGGGCAGCGGGTGCGTCGGCGCCGGCTGGAAGACGGAGCGCTGTTCGGTGAGTCCGCCCAATAGCCGGTCGGCGACCTTCGTGACATGCTCGCGGCCGAAGACGCCGACGAGTTGATCAATGTCGGGTCGCTCGATGAGCAGCGATTCTTTCTGCCGCTCGGCGAGGCACCCGGAGACGATGACGCCGCGGAGCTTGCCGCGCCGCTTCAGCTCGAGCATTTCGTCGATTGAAGCGAACGATTCCTGGCGGGCCGCTTCGATGAAGCCGCAGGTGTTCACCACGGCAAAATCGGCGTCGCCGGCGTCGGCGACGAGCTGGTAGCCGTCGAGCTGGAGCATGCCGAGCATTCGCTCGCTGTCGACCAGGTTCTTCGGGCAGCCGAGGCTGATGAAGCAGTATTTGCCCTTGGAAAACGGCGCGGCGGGAATGGCGGCCTTCGACGCCGGGGAGGGCGCGGGCTGGGTCGGCAGGATGGGGAGCTGAGTCGTCATCAATTTCACGGAAGGAGATGAGCGGGAACGCTCACGGCGACGATGGGCGTTTGGGGGCGCAACCCACGATTGTAGGCGGCGATCGGGCGATCGCCAATGAGCGCAGATTGAAGCGAAACGTGTTGTCCTGAACTGTCGCGTCGATTATACATATACATATGTTCCGTATCTGCTGGTTTCCCGCACCCAACCCGCGCTGTTTTGGGCCGTTAAGGCCGCTCGCATATGTTGCCCGAGATTCCTGAAGAACAGGTTCGCGTCGCCGTCGAAGGCGTGGCCCGCGATGTGCTCGCGGAGGGATATGCATTTGGTCCGCCGGTCGATGCGTTGCTCCTCGCGGAGCGGCTTGGCATGGTCGTCGCGCGGGATGGCATTTCGGACACCCGCGCGCGATTCGTGCGGTTGGGCAGCTCGGGCGAAGGCGCACAGGCGACGATCCTTTTGGCCGACGACCCGCGACCGGAGCGGCGACACTGGGCGGTGGCGCACGAGATTGGCGAAAGCAGGGCGTACCGCGTATTCCGCGAACTGGGGGTCGATCCGAACGACGCGCCGATTGCGGCGCGCGAGGCGGTGGCCAATCGACTTGCCGGCTGCCTCCTGTTGCCGCGTGACTGGTTCCTGTCCGACGGCGGCGCGGTGGACTGGGATCTTTGGGATCTGAAGGCCCGCTACTCGACGGCAAGCCATGAGCTGATCGCGCGGCGAATGCTTGAAATGCCGCCGCCGGTGATCATCACGCTGGTCGATCAGGGCAAGCCGCAGTGGCGCAAGAGCAATCGGCACTACCGCGCGCCGCCCATGACGCCGCCGGAGGTGGATGCTTGGAAAGTTGCACACGAGCAGGGAGCTGCCGTTCGCTGCGAGCCTTCCGAGTTGCCTGAAGGGATTGAGGATGTCAAAGCGTGGCCGGTTCACGAACCCGCGTGGCGGCGGGAGCTTGTCCGTACTGCCCTCACAGATGAGTGGTAGCCGCGGACTAACAGTCCGCTGGTGAAGCGGGGACGCGGCGTCCCGGCGGACTGTTAGTCCGCGGCTACTAGTGTCGTTAGACGGGTCAGTTCGTTGTGCAGCGCCGCGAGTTGGTAGGGTTTGGCGAGGAGGGCGGCGGCGCCGGCGGAATGGGATTGCTCGACGTGCTCGACGCGGGGGAAATCGAGCAGTGTTACGACCGGGGCGTTGTGAGCCTTTAGTCGGCGGCAGAACGCGGCCAGGTTTTCGTGTTCTTCGGCGTCGAGCTGGCCGCCGTCCCAAATGCCCGCGGTCGGCGCGAGGTGCGACGCATCTGATTCGTCGCGCAAGGTAGGCCGATGGCGCGGTTGCCAGACGCAGCTCCAGCCGAGGCCGTTCAGGCCGCCGCTTAGCGCCTCGAAGGCGGCGTAATCGGTCGTGTCGACTGCGATCACCGGCGCATCGGCTCGGTACACAAGCGATTCGCCGCCGCTGGTCGCCTCTAAGCGAATCGCCTCCGCGGTGCGAAGATTGGTGAGCGGTTCTGTCCACGGCGGGGTCTCGCCGTCGTCTAATCGGCGCAGCGCAGCTTGCCACCATGCCGCGAATTCGTACCAGTAAAGGCGCACCACGCCGGTGAGCGGGCGGCCGGTGCGGAGCTCTCCCTCGCACCAGGAACCGGCGATGACGATCACGCGCGTGAGCGGCGCGAGTTTGCGGAGGCGTTCAACGTCGGTTTGGTCATCGGCGCCAGGGTGCGATTGGGCGAGGAGCACCAGTTCCGGCGGCTCGCTGGTGGCGATGCGGTCGACGACCGCGCGGAGCGTTGGAACTGTTTCCCACGTTGGGTCGGCGTCGATTTCGGCGCGCACAATGGCGAATTCGGCGTCCTGCCAGGGGCCGGCGGCGATGAAGGTGGGGAAGGGCGTTGGCATCGCAGGGCAGGGAGTGAGTATAGCCTTCGGCCAAGAGCCGTCTCGGGGGATGCTACCCTAGGGCGTTGCCCTAGGCTACGGTGAAAAAAGGCCTTCGGCCAACGCGCTCTTTCGTCGGCGCGCTCTAGCGGCAGTTCATTCTTGTATATGGCCAACGGCCTTGCTCACCGTAGCCTTGGGCAACGCCCTAGGCGTGCGGTCGACTCGAAAATCGTTGGCTGAAGGCCAACCGCAACCTCCTCGACTGGTCCGTGAATAGTCCTACCTAACTCGCGATCATTGACTCGCGTTCGAGAATCAGTCGGCGGGCTGCTGGTGCATCGTTGGATTCGCGAAGTAGCGTAAGCCAATCGCGGTCGTTGATGATGCGGCTGAGCCGCGCGAGGATGCGTAGGTATTCATGGTCGCTGGTGGCGGCGATCAGGAAAAAAATATCGGTCAGCCCGCCGGGGCCGCCGAAGGGAATGCCGTGGCTGGTGACGCCCAGCGCGACCACGGCCTGGCCGAGAATCGACGACTGCGGCCTGCGCGGGTGGAGCAAGGCCACGCCGTGTTCCAGGGCGGTCGGCGCCATCCCTTCGCGTTCGGCCACGGCGTCGGCCATCCGTTGCGGATCCCAAAGCATGCCGGTAGCGGCGGCCAGTTCGCACATCGCCTTGATAACGCTGCCGCTGGTTCGCGCCTGTAGCGGAATGGCGACCGAGTCCAGCGGCAGCAGTTCCGCGAAGTCGATCGTGCTGGCGCCGCCACGCTCGGTGCGGCGCAGGTTCGTTTCAATGGCGGCAAGCTCGCCGTCGTCCGACAGGCCCATACGGTCTTCGAGCCAGTGGCTAATCTCAGGCGGCGAGAAGACCCACTGACCCGCAACGCGGCGCCCGGGCAGTTTGCCACGCTCCGCCAGCCGCGAAACCTGGGCGGGCATCATGTGCAGATAGGCGGCAAGGCTCGCGACGTCGAAGGTTTCGTTAGCCATGAGTAGCGCTGATAGGTAGAGGCGGGGGCGGCGTACAGCAAGATAGCCCGGCCAGGATGGCCGGGCCATCTAACCGGCGCCCCGTGCTCAAATTGTCGAGGCGGCTGCTGGACATGTCCAGGCTGGTCTTGTGGGCGATCGGTGGTTTGCCGACAATTTCGCCGCGACGACATGAGGAACTCAACTATTCACGTTCACGCGCCATGCACGTCCCTGTGAAGCCACCGGGTGAACGGCGACCGCACCTCGCAATGCGCGCGGTGCTGGTAGCCTTCGTTGCTGCGGCCACAATGCTGGCGTGGCCATGGTTCATCGAGCGGCAACAACGGCGATTCGCCGAACAGCTTGCCGGGCACGCTGTAGCTTCAACTTCGGCGGCGCCTAGCATTCGCGAATTGCAATCGCTCGGCCGGCCGGCGACGGCGCCGCTCTTGCGTTTGGCGACCCTACCACGGGTGGAAGTCGCGGTGGCGGCGCAGAATGCCCTCGCGAATCAACTCGTTGCATGGGAGATCGAGTTTTTCAACACCGGCGACGTGACGACGTTTGCCGAGCAACTGGGCGCGCTGAGCGCGGGGCTCGAAACGCACGCGGGTCAGCTCGACGCCGCCGGTCGGCATTGGGCTCAAAAGCTCGCTCGCAGGATTGTGGGACTGGCCGATCGACTCGGGGCGGACGAAGCGTGGACCGTGCTGGCGGCGTGCGAGTCGGTGTTGTCCTTGCCAACGCCGCCGCGAGCCGCTGAGGCGCGGCTCGCCACGGTTTACGATGCGCCTGTCGTCGCGCCGGTGACTCCGAACGTGTCGCCGGATCGTCAGACGCTGGAGCAGGCGATCGCATCGCAGGTGTCGATCGTTCGTGCCGATGTATTAAACCAACGTGATTTGGATTCGTCGGCGCCGCTGGCCGACCTGTCGGTGATTATCTCGCCGACGCAGATGGTTCCGCCATCGGGGCCGCCCGGCGCGACCGCGACGGTCAATCCCTTGTTGAACACGCTACGGCCTGCGGCCGACATGGCAGCGGAGTCGGCGGTCGCGGGCTCGCTTGCCGAGGCGCTCTCGTCGATCGTCGATGTGCCGTCGCCGCTGGAGATGCGGCACATCAAACGGCGCCTCCGAACGCTGACCGACCAGGAGCTGATCGCGACTTCCGACACGGCATCGCGTTTCGAAGCGTCAGCCGCTCGGCAGATTCTTAGGAGCCGCGGCTATTCCGACGAGTTGCTGCGGCAGACGCGGCAGTTGCAGCAACTCCCGGCCGCCGATCGGCGAGCGGCCCTCGACCGTGCCAGCGCGCTCCCTGCGGCCGAGGCTCGCCGCTTGCTGCGGTGGTTCGTTACCGACGCCGACGCCGATGTGCGATTGCACGCGCTCACGCTGCTGGCCACGACGGGCGATCCGCAGCTCTCGGAAATCGCTCGGCAACGGGCGGTGGACGACGCCGACCCGCGCGTGGCGGAGTTGGCGACGAGGTTGATGAAGCAGTAGTGATCGGCGATAGCCCGAAGTCATCCTGAGCGGAGCGAAGGATCTGGCGGGAATCTAGATTCTTCGCTGCGCTCAGAATGACCTGCTCCCGCTACACTTAGCCAAGATGCGCACTAGCGTGCAGCCAGATTCTTCGCTCCGCTCAGAATGACAGGCGGAGTCCGCTCCCTACCTCACCAGCTTCTCTTCCAACGACGTTACGCGGCTTGCCGTGACGTGGGCGCGGCGATACTCCGGCATGAAGCCGCGGTTGCCGCGCACGCCGATGCGTTTGCCGATGTACGGTTGCAGGTTGACGTCGGCCGAAGCGGTGACGAAGGTGACCACGTCGCCGTGGTCGTCGACCAGTGCGTACCGCGGCGCCTGGTTGCGGCGGGAGACGACGGGCTTTAGCGTGCCGACGGCGTCGTACAGCGCTTCGGTCGCGGCGGGACTTCCCGGTGCGTTCGGTCCGCCGGGCGTGGGCGTGATAGTGTTGTCGACGCCCAGATCGCTGCGGACGCGGGCCAGCACGTCGGCGGTTTGGCCGGTCATTCCGGCCGTCGCATCGTTGGCGGAGGGGTTCGATCCAGCCGGTGTCGCCGTCGCCAGGGCAGGCGTGGCTCGATAGCGGGCCTGGACGGCTTCAAATGTCGCAATGCGGTCGAACATGTCACGCAGTTGCTCGCGAACCTGCGGCGATTGTTCTTGCGCTAACAAGGCGGCCGTTTCCTCGCGGAGGCTGGCTAGCTGCCACGTCGTCGGTTGTTGGACGACGACTTTCGACAGGCGAAGCTGCATCTCGGCCACGCGCGGATCGACGGGGCCGCCGGCGGCGCTCAGGCCGGGGAAGCGAACCCGCGGCTGGCCAGACGTTGCGGCCGGATCGCCGGTTGCAAGCGCAGGATTCTCGGGGGACGTTGCGCTTGCGGCGTCTTGGTGTTGCGCAAGCACAAGTTCCGCCGGCGACCCCGCGACGACTTCGATTTGATCCGCCGACGCAGCCGTCGGCGCGGGCGCAGGCGAAGCGGGGTTCGCAACGGAATTGGGATGCCAGGCCGGGTAGGCGTCGGCGGTTGCGGTCGTAGCCCCTTCGATGGAGGGTGATTGAAGGTGAGCGAAGCCGTCGTCGCCGGTGGGCGTCGGCTCGGGATTTCGCGACGGTTGAGCGGGCTGGTCTTGGCCGGCACGCGATTGCCACTTGCTGCTGCCGCCTGGCTGCACCGGCACGATTTCCATCGGCGGCATCCGCGACAATCGACGGGACGCGATCCAGCGAAATTCGCCTGCCGGCGGCGCGATCTTCACCCACGGGCCGCCCGGCGTGGGCTGCTCCACCAGTTGCACCGCTTCGCCGCGTTCCAGCAGCACCTGCACCGCGTTGCGATGTTCGCCCAGACGGCTACCGACGCGGGCGACAACGCCGGAGGCCGTTACTTCCGCGGTGCGGCTGTCGAGAATCTTAATTTGGTGCGCCGGCGCCAGGCTGAAGCTGCCTTCCGGCGGACGGATCGCGCACCAGCCTCCGCCATCGTGCCGATAGACTTCGACCGCGAAGCCCGACGCCAATTGGCCGGTCGGGTAGTGCTCGTTGCCAGGCCCGCTGCGGACGTAAGTTTCAGGTTCGTTGACGTACGCGACGTAAGGAAAGCCTTCACTGGCGTAAACGCACGCGGGGGCGTCGCCAACGAGGTTGGTAAGCGCGGCAACCGCGAAGGCGAGTGCTAGATTGACGTACGTTTGCAGGCGGCGCGGATGCATGACGAGCTCCTTGGTAATCTCCGAATTCGCGGCGCGGGGGCGGCGGATTCGCGGGGGCTTATAGGCGATTGGCAGGCGCCGCTCAAGGCCGGCAGGCGGGGCGAAAGGGGACGGGAGTCTTTTGCGACTGGAAATATTTCTCGACGAAGGAACTCGCTAGTCGCAAAAGACTCCCGTCCCCTTTCGCCACAAGGTCGGCCGGCGGCGTTGCTAGCTGGCGCCCCGCGCCAATGTTAGGATGGCGAGTGTTCACCGATGTTGCCGCCGGCGGCGCCGGGGCACGGCAAAAAAGGCTTCCCATCATGCAGATTGAACAGCTCGGACCCTATCGCATCGGCCGTCGGCTCGGCAAAGGGGGGATGGGATCGGTCTACGAAGCGGTCGACGAAAAGACGGGCCAGCGCGTCGCGGTGAAGGCCCTCGCTCCGCAACTGGCGATGGCCGAAGGTTTTCGCGAGCGGTTCGAGGGCGAGATCGAGTCGCTCAAGAAACTACAGCACGAAGGCATCGTGCGGCTCTTGGGCTACGGCGAACACGACGGCATTCTCTTTTATTCGATGGAGCTGGTCGACGGGCCGAGCCTGGAGCAGGAGATCAACGATGGCCGGCGGTTCGATTGGAACGAAACGCTCCTTCTATCGGTACAGCTTTGCCGGGCGCTGAAGCATGCGCACGACCACGGCGTGGTCCACCGCGATATTAAGCCCGCGAATCTGCTGCTAAATCCAGACGGCCGCGTAAAAATCGCCGATTTCGGCATCGCGCGGTTGTTCGGCTCCACCCAGTTGACGACGGCGGGCGGCGTCCTGGGCACTGCCGACTACATGTCGCCGGAACAGGCCGATGGCCGGGCGGTGACGGAGAAGTGCGATCAATATTCGCTCGGCTCGGTGATGTTCGCATTGCTCGCGGGGCGGCCGCCATTCCGTGCGAAGTCGATGCCCGAGATGTTGCAGTTGCAGCGCTTCGCGGAGCCGGAGCCGGTGCGTCGCTTCGCGCCGCAAACGCCGGAGGAACTCGATCGGCTTATCGGGCAACTGCTGAGCAAAGAGCCGGCGGAGCGATTTCCGAACGTGCTGGTGCTGGGCCGCCACATGGAGGCGATGCAAAAGGCGCTGTCGCGGCCGAGCAAGGCCGAGCCTCAGATCGACGTTCCTCCCGGGTTCAATGGTCGGACGCAGCTCGACTCGACGGCGGTTTTCAACGCCGACGTCACGCTCGCCCCCGAAGATTTGTCGCTCGCCCCGTCGGAGACGACCGACAGCGGCGTGTACGACGCGCCGACGTTGGCGGACGACGCTCAGCTAGCATTAGAATCGCCGGCGCCGGCGTCGCTGGAATCGGCGACTTCGACCGTTTCCAGGCCGACCGTCGTCAAGCCGCGGGCGAGCCGCTTCACGACGGTCGACGAGGATGAGGAGCGGCGCCGGCTCGAGCAGGGGTCGCAGCGCTGGCTCCTGGCGTTGCAGTTGGCGGGTCTGGTGAGCGCGCTGGCGGCGCTGGCGTGGCTGGGATGGTGGATGACCCAGCCGGCGTCGGCGGATGCGGTCTTCGCGATGATTGCCGAACATGTTAATCGTCGGGGCGGCGATGATTTTGGCCCCGTCGAGGATGATATCAACGAGTTCTTGCAGCGCTTTCCCGGAGACCGTCGCGCCGGCGACGTGGCGGAGTATGCCGACGAGCTCAAGTTGCAGCGGCGCGAGCGGCAATTGCGCAAAGGGCTGTTGCCCGGGGGCGCAGCGGCGCATCCAATCGCCGAGGTGTTTGGCGAAGCGATCAGGATGCGTGAGGGCGATCCGACGCGGGCAGCGGCGCTGCTCGAAGACTTGTTGGTGCTGTATCCAACCACCGGCGAGCAGGCGGCGGCGCTCGACGAGGACCAACGAACTCACCTGTTGATCGCAGAGCGGGAGCTAGCGAAGCTTCGTTTGCAGATCGATAAACGGGCGGCCGACCAAATGCCGGCGATTCGTGAACGGGCTCGGGTCGCGCGAGGGCTCGAGGATTCCTCGCCCGAGAAAGCGGCGGCGATGTATCGCGCACTGATCGACTTGTATGGGAACGAGACTTGGGCGGAGCCGGTGATCGACGAAGCGCGAGAGCGGCTCGAAACATTGTCGAGAAAGTAGATTAATGACTAAAGGATCAACCGGTGTATTCCGCGAACGTAGCAAGGCCGCGTTCGAGCGTGCGCTGAAGTTGATGCCGGGCGGCGTCAATAGCCCGGCTCGCGCGTTCGGCGCCGTCGGCGGGTCGCCGGTGTTCATCGACCGGGCGGATGGCGCGTATTTGTACGACGTCGACGGCAACCAGTACATCGACTACATCGGCTCGTGGGGACCGATGATCCTGGGCCATCGACACCCCGAAGTGGTCGCGGCGCTGGAGCGGGCGGTTTCGCGCGGCACGAGCTACGGGGCTCCGACCGAGGCAGAAAGCGAGTTGGCGGAGCGCATCATCGACGCCGTGCCGTCCGTCGAAATGGTGCGATTGGTGAACTCCGGCACCGAGGCGACGATGAGCGCCGTTCGATTGGCCCGTGGATTTACGGGTCGCGACCTGCTCGTTAAGTTCGCCGGGAATTACCACGGCCACGTCGACAGCTTGCTGGTCGCTGCGGGAAGTTCGGCGGCGACGCTCGGGGCGCCGAATTCGCCGGGAGTCACCGCAGGCGCTTCGCGCGACACGCTGGTGGTCGAATACAACGACCCGGCGGAACTGGAAGCGGCGTTCGACGCTCACGGCGAGCGGATCGCGGCAGTGATCTTCGAGCCGGTGGTCGGCAACATGGGCGTCGTCGCGCCGAGTAAGGAGTTCGTCGCGGCGCTCCATCAGCTCACGCGGAAGCACGGCGCCTTACTGATTTGCGACGAGGTGATGAGCGGCTTTCGCGTCGCCTTTGGCGGGGCGCAGTCGCTGTTCGGGATCGAGCCGGACGTCACGACGCTGGGAAAAATCGTCGGCGGCGGGCTGCCGGTGGGGGCGTATGGGGGCCGGGCGGAGATCATGAATCACGTGTTGCCCGCCGGCAAGGTGTTTCAAGCCGGTACGCTTAGCGGCAATCCCCTGGCGACGGCCGCCGGTTGCGCCACTTTGCGGTTGCTCAAAGAACAGCCGCCGTATGAACGTCTCGAACGTCTCAGTTCACGACTAGCGACGGGACTACGCCATGCGGCGGAGAAGGAGGGCTTCCCGCACTGCTTGGCGCGGGTCGGCAGCATGATGACGCTGTTCTTTCACGCGGGGCCGATCCTCGGCTGGCGTGAAGCGAGTCGCTGCGACACGGCGCGGTTCGCGAGCTACTTCTGGGGGATGATGGACCGCGGCGTCTATATGCCTTGCAGTCAATTCGAATCGCTATTCGTTTCGGCAGCGCACACTGAGGCCGACGTCGACGCGACGATCGCAGCCGCGGAAGCGTCGCTCGGCGCTGCCAACTGTTAGCCGCGACGCGGTAGCGGAGCGATTAGTCGGCGCGCTCCGCTACCGCGTCGCGGCTAACTTTCAACTCCGCGGCGCTTTTGCGATAGTAGCGCGGGACGAGGTCGAGCGGATCGACGCTGTCGCCGCGTTTCGACAACTCGACGCCGAGGGTCCCGACAAACGCCGCAACTGGCTCCCAGCAGCCTTCGTCAGCGACGATCACGCCGGCGGGAACTCGTTCGCGGAATTTGGCGAGCGGCGGACCGGCGACGACGTCTCCGGGCGCGAGCCGCGCGATCCAGTCGCTCAGCGGCAGAATCTCCGTTTCCGGGAGGACTCGATCGACGAGCGGCTGACTACCGAAGCTGGCCACGAATAACTCCTGCCGCTGTGCGTCGAGAACCGTCCAAAGTCGCGCCGTTCTGCGCTCAACGACGCCGGCGGCTATGGCCAAGAGCGTGTGAACGCCGACGAGCCTCGCGCCTACGGCGTAAGCAAATGTCTTGGCCGCAACGACGCCGATCCGCAAACCGGTGAACGAACCCGGGCCTATGGTCGCACACACCAAGTTGACGTCGGCCGGTTTCCACCCGCGTTCGCGGAGCAAGGCCTGAATCGTCGGCAGCAGCGTCCGCGCCGTTCGCTCCGCTTCGGGCGTGCGGCGCTCGGCGACGACAGTCGTTCGGTCGTCGTCCGTTTCCAACAGCGCGACAGAGCCGAGCCGTCCGCTGGTTTCAATCGCTAAAACTCGCAATCCAGATTCCTTTTGGAATGAGGCGCCGTTAATCTTGCCAAGGCGGTAGTGATGCCATTTGCCCCGTCACCTCGCCGCAGCCCGTCGCCGTGGCGACCTGAGGTAATCCGAAGGGTCTGGCCAGATTCTTCGGAGTACCTCAGAATGACAGACACGAACCGTACCTCGGCAAACGGTATCGCTATCGCCAAGGCGGTGTCCTTGACCCTCTATCCGGCCGTACTTAAACTGGCGTACTTAGCTGGGTTAGGTGTTTTCGGCGTCTGGACGGATGTTACCATGTTCAATTCCTACCCGCATTGCATCGCAACAAGACTAACGCCCTGCGCTCGGGCGACTTCGGGTCGCCCGTGCTCGGTTATGCCCTCCCTTCAAGGGAGGGGGACCGTACGGTGAAGCGCGCAATCATCAGCGATATTCACGGCAACCTCGAAGCCTTGCAGGCCGTGCTGGCGCATATCGCCGAACAGCGGGTCGACGAAGTTTACTGTCTGGGCGACATTGTCGGCTATGGGCCTAATCCTTGCGAGTGCCTCGATTTGGTGATCGCC
Source organism: Lacipirellula sp. (assembly GCA_041750715.1). GTDB lineage: Bacteria > Planctomycetota > Planctomycetia > Pirellulales > Lacipirellulaceae > Lacipirellula. Next base: position 696 of record JBGSYU010000193.1, on the reverse strand, counting down.
AAATGCCGCGTCGGGCTGTTGGGCAATCACGACCAAGGCGCCATGTTCGATCCCGAGGGGTTCAACAGCGGCGCCGAGCGGGCCATTTTTTGGACCCGCGAGCAACTTGAGAATTCGACCGGCGAGCGAGATCAAGTGGATCGCCGCTGGGACTTCCTCGGCACCATGCCGCGGATTCACCGCGACGACCCGTGGCTGTACGTTCACGGCTCGCCGCGCAATCCGGTTAACGAGTATGTGTTCCCCGAGGATATTTACAACCAGAAGAAGATGGAGAAATTGTTCGGCCTGATTAACAAGGGTTGCTTCCAAGGGCACACGCACGTGCCGGGCGTCTTCTTGGAGAGCCTCGAATTCATCACGCCCGAGCAGGTCGAACATGTCTACGCGATCGGCGCGGAGCGGTTTATGGTGAACGTCGGCTCGGTGGGCCAGCCGCGCGACGGCGATCCGCGGTCGTGCTACATCGTGCAGGAAGACGACAAGATTACGTTCCACCGCATCGAATACGACTGGGCCGTGACGGCCGAGAAGATTTATCAGACGCCCGACTTGGACAATTTCCTGGGCGACCGGATCAAGGAGGGACGGTAGCGCAACGGAGCGCGCCGCTCGTAGGTCAGGCTTTCAGCTTGACAATTACTGGAGCCAGTGCGGCTCATCTATTTAGAGGCAGTTTGAAGTACCGTCGGCCCC
>JBGSYU010000192.1:0-3786 GCA_041750715.1 Lacipirellula sp. | reverse complement strand
CGGGCGGCTTTTCGCCGTACCGCCCCATCGACCACCACCACCACGACCCGCGCCAGAATCGCAGCCGCGTCAACTCGCCCAGTCGGCCCGCCGCCAAGATATGCTCGGCTTCGATGGCCGGATCGGCGTCGCCGGCGGCGCCCTTGAACTCGCCGGCCTCGGGCGCGGTTGGGTCGTCAGCCACCTCAAGCAACGTCTGGAACGCCGCCGCGCCATGCGCAACGAGAAAATCGTCGATGCCTTGTTTGCCGCCGTCGGCGGATGGCGGAATGCGAACGATCTTCACCTTGGCGCCGTGCGATTGCAGTACGGCCGCCAACTCCCGCTCGTTGCGGGCGACGTTTTCGTTTTCGGCGGCGTCGGAATCAAACGCGACGTAGACTTGGCGCTCGTTCCACGCGATGCGTGCCAGGTCCGCCGACAGCGTGAGTTGCTTGCGGGCGTGCCAGCAATCGACTCCGCACAAACCAACACAATGAAAGCCGGCTTGGGTCGCGGCGAGCGCTTTTTTCTCCCCCTCGGTAATCAGTAGCCTCGCCGCCGGATCGTCGAACGCGCCGAACGCGCGCGGCGGAACGTACAATCGCGTCGGAACGCCGGATGGTTGGAGATACTTGCGAGGCTTGCCGGTTCGCCTGTCCAGCGGCGGTCGCTCCGGCTTCACGCGATGTAGGACGACGGCGCCCGATTCGTCGCGGTAGGGGAACACCATCGCGGCGCCGTAGCTGCGCGGCCAAGATTTTCGGTTCAGCAGCACGGCGAGTTTAGTCACGTCGCCCTCGCTGAAAACTCCCGACTCGCGGATCGTGTCGACAGACAAGCCGGAACCGTCCGCCAGCTCAATCATGTGCGATGCCAGCAGCGGCAGGCCGTGGGAGTTGTTCGCCGCGTCGGTGGCGCCGTTCATTGCCGCGGCAATTGTGGTAAGATTGTTCACTGTAAGACTCCGTTCAGCCCGGCGCGCGAGTCGCATCGCCGCCGGGCATTTTTTGCGCGGCAGCCGGGCGGGTGAGAGCGCTAGGCGCCCGGAAAATAATCCTTGCCGCCAAGCGCGGCGCGGCGCAGTCGCCGAGTCGCGGATTCCGCAAGCGCAGGGATGACGCTACGCGACAACTCGAATTGCTCAACCGCCTCGGGGGAGATTCGATAACGCGGCCGCTTGCTGGCCCGGCCGCCGACGTTGATCGCCCGTAGCTCGCCGGTCTTAATCCAAGCGAGGACCGTGTTCACCGAAACGCCGATTCGCTCGGCATACTCGCGCGGGGTCAGATTGCGCCGCCCGGCGTCGACTTTCGCGGACATAAAAAAACCTCCGAAACAGTGCGGGTGTCACTGCTTCCGAGGCTATGGCAGGCGAGCAATCCGGCCGAATTGAATGTCCGCTATTTGTCCGGTTTGTCCGGCAACGTGAGGCAGTCAGAATAGCGTCGCAACTGGCGGTCCATCGCTTCCCAGTTTATTTCGCCAACCGCCTCGATAATAAGGGCTTTTTTGGTTTTCTTGGGCGCCATCCCTTTATCAACCAACGCCCAGTGATTGCGGATGTAACGGGCGCAGTTGTTCACGTCGTTCGGCGGAAGTTTTTTTTCGGTGTCCGTTTTCTTGTCCGTTTTGTCCGCTCGTGGGTCGGTTGCAAGTCGCTCTAGTTCGCACAACTCCGCGTCAATCAACGGGTGATAGTCATGCGGCAGAACGTCATCGAGCGATGCTAGAACGTCCCGCACGATCTGCCAATTTTCTCGAATCTCCTCCTCGCTAGTCCGCGTAGGAATCCCTTTCTCCAACGCATTGCTCAATCGCTCGACGTTGGCGGCGCCTGCTACGGCAATGAGCACCTCTCGGCACCACTCTAGTAGCCCCATGTGAGCACTGCCGGGGTTTCTGCCCAGCCGCTCAACGCAGATGTTGGTTGCCATGCCCGCAGCCGCCCAGCGGCGCCGGTTGCGTTGTGCGAGAACTTCTATGGCAGGCATCCGCCGCCGTGCGGCCTCGAACGACTCCAAGAATCCGTCCAAGTTATCAGCACTGGCCGCAACCTTGAGTTGAAAGCATTCTCTGGCGAGTTGCTTCAATCCACGGACGACTTCGAGCGGGTGCCCATACGCTCCCGCAACTTCGTTCGGCTTTGGGTCTGGAAGGTCGATCGACAGTGCGAATGACAACTTCGCCCGGCCTTCGATGCTCGATAGTCTGGGGTCCATAAGATTGCACCTATCGGTTGAGCCGAGCCGCCAGCCGGCGCCCGTGGCATAGGTGCGAGCCACAAGCGCCGGCCAGCTACGCGGGTAATTAGTCCGCTAGCCCGACAATGCAGTTTATTGTTTCTTCACCCGCTTGGAACGCCACAAGTCCGCAGAGTCTCGCCGGAATAGCCAGCGGCGAACCGAATTCGACGCATCGACCAAACGAACGTCGTCAATCCGCTCGCGGTAGTGAGCCGCCATGCTGGCATCGGCGTGGCCCATGATGGCGTTGACCGCCACTTGATCGCGACAGCCGCCGGCGATGGTCTCGAACGTATGCCGTAAGGCGTAGAAGCCCAGCCCGGGGCGGTGGAGCTTCAATCGGTCGAGTAGTTTTCGCATTTCCTTAGTGACCGGCGAATCGGCCGTTTCCTTCGCCCACGGCTCGCCGTACTTCGTGATAAACACAAGTGCGGCATACTCGGGATCGTGCGGCTCGGGGCGGTTGTCGATGGCGTCCCGCAGCGCCGCCACGGTTTCCGGCCAGAGTGGGCAGCGGCGGTCGATGGCCGTCTTGGGTCTCGCGTAGTCAATCCAGCCTCCGCGCAGGTCCACGGCCGACAATGGCAGCGTCCCGCAGTCTTGATTGCCGAATCCACAGTTCACGCCCAACAGGATCATAGCCCGTAGCGGTTGCGGCGCGGCCTTGAGAATCCGGCGAAGCTGCCCAGCCTCGAACATGCGGACGCCCTTCTTTTGCCGCTCGGCTCGTAGGATGCGCTTGGCGGGGCGCTTGAACGTCGGCCCGAACCGAATCGGCTTGTCGATCAGCCCGGCGTCGTAGGCGTACTTGAACGCCACGCGAACGCGCTGCACTTCGTTGCCCAGCGTGTTAGGGTTCAACCGCTTGGCGAACGACGCCCGTAGCGCCTCGAAGTCGTCCGCAGCCAAGTCATCGACAAGCCGATTCTTTCCGAACGCCGCGATGATGGTTGCGGCGGTCCCGTGATAATCCAGGAACGTCCGGCGGGTAATGTCGCCCGCGTCGGCTTGGCGTTCCTTCGCCTCGCAGAACGCATTGCAGAGCTGCTTGACCGTCAGCCCATCGCCCGTCGCCCGAGGCGTCCGGCCCGCGTGCAAAGCGTCCCGCTGGTCGAGATACTTATTGACCGCGGCGTCGGGTTCGCCCCACGGGCCGAAGTAATGGAGCTTCCCGCGAATCTTCTTGGCCCATCGCCCGGTCGCGTGCGGGAAGAGGGGGAAGTCGCGATAAGGTTTCGCCGGCTTGGCTGTAGTAGTAGAATGAGCCACGTCATCACCTCAGTTATGGGGGTGGTGTCACTGACACCCGGCGGGGCCAACCGTCGGGTGTCATCTTGCGGCTTTCATGCTAGCGGGTGTCAATGCGGGTGTCTAGGCCATTTGCAAGCAATGCTAGTATGAGACGCAAAGCCTTATATAGTAAGGCTTTGAGCCTGTAGCTCAGTTGGTTAGAGCAACGGACTTTTAATCCGTAGGTCTTGGGTTCGAGTCCCAACAGGCTCATTGCTACGTAGTTTGTGAGTCGGCAAGCCGGCCGAAGTCTCCAAATGCTCCACAATCG
>JBGSYU010000191.1:0-4291 GCA_041750715.1 Lacipirellula sp. | reverse complement strand
TCGCTCCGCTCAAGATGACAGGCCCGTAACTGGAGCTGCGCGCGACATGGCGCTACCGCTTGATCGGCCGAAGGTGGTCGTCCAGCACGATGTCGAACTCGTTGGCGCCCTCTTTCACTTCGTACTCCAGCGGCGACGTCGCCGAGCTGGAAAACTCCAGCGGAATCGCCGGCTTGATGTTCCCTAGGGCCATCGGATCTTCACTCATTTGCGCCATGTTCGAGGCGTCCGTGATAATCACGACCGTGTACTTGCCGAGCGGGATATGCTCATCCAACTTAGGAGTGACCAGCTTAAACTTGCCGCCCGGTTCAATATTGCCGGTCACCGTCAGGCCTCCGCGAGGCATAAACAGTATTGTGCCGTCCTTGACCGGCTTGCTCTGGTAGCTAATCTTGCCAACGACGGTCGCACCCGTGGGTTTAGCATTGCACCCTAGGTTGCCCGCTGCGACAATTGCCAGCACCAGAACGATTTGCGTCCAGCTTCTTGTGATTCCCACGAATGTTTCCATCCCACGTTTAGTTTCTCGGCTTACGGCAATTGCACGACTTCGTCTTGGCTTCGCGTCGCCAGTTGTTGCAACACGTCTAAGGAAGTTTCCGGCTGAAAGAAGCGCACGCTGCCGTCGCAAAAGGCCATATTGGCTCCGCCCGATGGATGCGCGCTGGTGTACGGCGTCTCATTGGTGTAGTGGAACCCCGTATAACCGATAGGGTAGGTGAGCGCCTTGTGATCGATCATCAACGTGCCCTGGGGCCTGTCCGTGGCATTTTTGGCATCGTAGTTGTAATAGCCGAAGGTCCACGGCTGGATGCCGGCCCAGCCAGTCGGGTTGGGCGATTCGCGACCGGCGGCGGAGGACGTTTCGCCAAGCATGATGGTATTGGTCGTACCGTCGGTAATGTCGCCGATATTGACTTTGCTTTCCGGAAAGACGACGCCGGAATTGGTGTACCACGCATGCCGGCCAAACGTGCCTTTGACCCAAATATCTTCCGTCGACGTCGCATAATGCGCGACGGGCGAACCGCCGTTGGCGCGGTAATGGAGCGCGCCTTGCTCGTTGGCTTTCACTTCTGGAAAGGTAGCTACCGTCGCATCGGGGCTTAAGAGTCCAAGCACCGAGCTAGGGCAAATGTAGGAAGGAGGACTCGATGCGTAAACCGCATGGTCGCCGTAATGCGGCTGAATAACTTTCCGTCTTGGCTCGCAAAAATAATGAACGAAGCGTACAGCGAACCGGTCGTGATGGGATCGCCCGGTAGATCGATGGTGTCAGAGACCAGCGGAATCGAACTGCCGACCGACGAGCCGTAGCTCACCGAACTGCCCTGGCTCGCCGCCAGACCCGAGTAGGATAGATTTCCGGACGAGACGACTGCATCGTTGTTCGATTGATAGTTGCTCGCCGTACCGCGGGCGTACCAGGTGCCGCCGCCGGTGCTGGTGTTCGTGAGGCCGATCGGCGTGCCCGGCGCTCCCAGCGGATCGGGATCCGGATCGACGCCGCCCAGATTCGCGCCGGCAGTGTAGTTGAACGGCTCATATAGAAGTAGCGTCGCCGAAGCGCGGCCGACGATCGATGCCGCTAGAACAATGGTGAGCAATCCCCAAAAGCGCGCGTGCCTATTCATGTTCATGAGAAGTTTCCTAAAAGTGTTACAAGGGGTGCATTAGCGATTGCGATTGTTGGCGCTCACTCACGCCGCTCATTGAATGTCTTCACACACGTCGAGGTCTTCACATTTGACAACGTGCCGCGAGCAATCGACCGGTAAACTTGCGCGACTGCGATAAGAGCTGCGAAGAAAACGATTGTTCAGAAATGAAGTGAACCCAGTTGTGTTTCGGCCCGTTCTTAGCCGTTTGGCGGCCAGAACCTCGCAGTTCCGTCCGAATTTTGCAGCCGAACGACCTGCCCGCAACCTCGATTGTACCTAAGAGGTCCCCCAGTACGCGCGTTAATTACTTAAAGAACCTTAGTAATATCATGAAGAGTTTTCCTAACTCGACCTGAAAGTGCGTTCACTTATCGAACGCGCGCAGTCGCCCGGATCGCCCTCTACGGGCCGCTGAAAATGTCTCCGCGAGGCGACTTCCCGGCAAAACCGGCCAATTTGCCACGTTTGCGGAGCCCGACCCCCGGGCGCCGAGGCCGTACGACCCTGGAAAAAATGGGGCCGCTGCATGGAGGGACTTCCCAAGAGTGGTTGCTGGGAACCAAATCGCCGGAAGACGGCCGCCAAGAATCCGAATCTTCCGCCCGACGCTAACCTCCGAGCCGATTTTTTTGCGATCTACTTCTTCTGGCTTCTCCCTTTATACGGACGCATCTCCGCGATCGATGGCCGAATCTCCGTGGCCTCCGTGCCTCCGTGGTAAAGCCTCCCCGCCAGCGTCAATTCGCAAAAATGCCCGTGCCGTACCAGATGCCGTTGCGACCCCGACGAATGTCGTAGCCGAACGCCCGGTGCCGCCCCGCCACGCCGCGCCAGTGCCCCGGCGAGTGTCGCCAGCTCTGCACGCAGTCGATGCACGAGTCGATCATGTTTTGGTTCGGCCAGCTCTCGGCCACCACTTCCGATACGCTTCCGCCCGCGGCGCCGCTAAGCTGCCCGTAGCGGGACTGAAAATTCTGATGCCCCTGCACGCCGACGCTCGCCTGGTAGCTCGACTGCCGCGTCGCGCCGGAGGCGAGCGACGGATGGAATGTGCCGTAGGTGCTCGCGGGTCCTTCCGGGTGCGTACGCACGGCCCAAATCATGGTGCGCTGCGTGAGCGTGCCCGGCGGCAGGTCGAGCATCACGTGCAAATGGCTGTTCTGCCAGTGGTAGTATTTGCCGCTGGCGTACGGCAGCACGCTCACCGCGCGACCGTAGTACGGCGCGCCCGTATGACGAAGATCGAGCAGCACGAAGCCGGGGCCGCCATTAAGCTCCGCGAACGCGGGGAAGCTCAGCAGACGTTGCGACTTGCCGTCGACGGCGATCTGGGCGTCGACTGGCAGCCGCAGCCGTTCGACCCGCGCTAACCGATCGTGCATGTTCTGTTGATCCATGAAGCGGTCGATACTTTCCTGCGGCGAGCCGGCGGCGCCCGTCACGTTAATCAGCAGCATCCGCTTGCCCTGCTTGGCCGCCTGATAGGCGGCGCTGTAATCGGTGCGCCATTCGATGCCGCCGACAGTGACGGTCGACGCCTGCTGCTTCGGCGGCTTCGCCGTTGCAGCCGACTCGTCGGCCATCGCGCCGGCGCCCGCGAGCGCTACCGACGCCACGCCGACGACCGCGGACAAGGCGCGCAGCTTCGCACGATAAGTACCGAACATGGGTTCCCTCCTTCGCTAGACAGTCGTTCGGCGGTTCCGTTTCGCGAATCGACTAGCTATAAGATGACCGCCGAAAATCCTTCGTACGGCAAAACGAGGGTTCGAGTGTAAGGCGAGTTTCCCCGTCCCACAACCGGCCAGGCCGCCGAATTTCGCGAAAACGAGCGCTCAATCGCGAACCGAAGTCACCAATGCGCACCCTGCCACCTATGCTGCGCACCTTGCCAGGGTGGGAAGGAGAACTGCAAAGTCCCGCGCAGACGGTCATTCTGAGGTACTCCGAAGAATCTGGTCGGACCCTTCGCGGCATCTCAGAGGGAGCTGCTTCCGGACCTTGCAGTCCTCCTGATTGGGCCGGCGGGCGTCGCCGCGGCGACCAGCGCGTTGTTAGGAGGCCTTCGCCGCCGCCCTCTATACCGCAACGCGGTTACGTACCTTAGCCCAGGGTTGGCCGCGACTGCGGCCTACCCTGGGTAACGCACCCGATGAATTTCATTACGCTGAAAGCGTTACACGAGCGCAAATGTGTAACGCCTACAGCGTAAACGGCTCATGGGTCTTGGAGTGAAAAAGGGGACATTCTAGAATGCCCCTTCTTATCCCCCAGTTTTCTAAAGAGCCGGTCCGACACGTTTTTCGCCATCCGTTTCTATTATTCCGCCCAGCCGCACTGCTGGGCCTAGGGGGTCGCCGCTGGCGTGACCGGATGGGTTTGGCGCCGTGGCGGGCGACTTTTCCTGATGCTCGAAGTCGAAAACGGCGTCCAAAGTGCCCTGTCACTGTGCGTATTTGCGGGTATTTCTTCTCCGTGTTCCTTCCCGCTCGAGCCTTTCGCCATGCCTGATCGTCTCTGTTATTTCTGCGTTTGTGTTGCCGCGTGCGTGCTTGCGCTCGGCCTGCGCGCCCGTGCGGCGGAAGTCGACGTCGTTTACGGCGACTTGATTAACTTCCAGTCCGACG
>JBGSYU010000190.1:0-1883 GCA_041750715.1 Lacipirellula sp. | reverse complement strand
CTCCGCGATCGGTTGACGGTTGCTCGCGATCTTCTCACCGAGTCCGGCTCGATCTTCGTGCAGATCGGCGACGCGAACGTTCATCGGGTTCGAGCGCTGTTGGATGAAGTATTTGGAGAAGACCATTTACTAGCGGAAATCGCATTCAAGACCACGAGTTCGTGTAACACTTCAGCCAAGTGAAGTTGGTCTAGGTAAGAATCGTGAACTGGATTATCAACATGGCATCTGTGGTTGGACATGGGTGCTATGGAAACATCGACGCCAGACATTTCGATCGGTTCGGGACTGACTCGCGAGCAGGCCGAGGCGATTTACGCTCAGGGTCAGGAGGCGGTCGTCTTTGTGTTGCTGCAATTGGCGATGCAACTGGCCGAGGCGCAAGGGAAGCTCAATCCTTCGACGACCCCCAGCACGCCTTCGGGCATGGTGCCGGTCTACGAAAAGCCGCCGGCAAAACAGCGCGGCAAGAGACGTTGCGGCGCGAAAAAGGGGCATCCCGGCTCGCGACGCGAGACGCCGCCGCACATCGACCATCACGAGGAGCATCGGGCCGACAACTGTCCCGACTGCGGCAGCCGCTTGAAACGCTGCGGCGAAACCCGCACCCGCATTGTCGAAGAGATTCCCGACCTGAAGCCGGAAGTCACCGAGCACACGATTCATCGCGACTGGTGCCCGCAGTGCAAGAAGAAGGTCGAGCCGCCGGTGGCCGCCGCCTTGCCGAGTTGCCGGCTGGGCAACCGCGTCCTGGCGCTCTCCGCCTGGCAGCATTACGCCTTGGGCAACACGCTCTCGCAAATTGTCGATGTCTTCAACTTCCACCTGCAAATGAAGCTCAGCCAAGGGGGGCTGATGCAGATGTGGCAGCGGCTGCAAGAGGTGCTCTTCCCGTGGTACGAAGAAATCCAACAGCAAGCGCTCGAGTCGGCCGTTTTGCACGCCGACGAGACGGGTTGGCGAGTCAGCGGCAAAACGCACTGGCTGTGGTGCTTCAGCACGCGCGATTTGACCTACTACATGATCGACCGATCGCGCGGCTCGCCGGCCTTGAGGAAGTTTTTCATCGCAGAGTTTTCCGGCACGCTGGTGAGCGACTTTTGGGGCGCTTACAACGCCGTCTGCTGCGCGGATCGGCAAATGTGCCTGGTGCATCTGCTCCGCGAACTGGAACAGACCGAGAAATACAAGTCGCCGGGCGAGCATTGGCCGGCGTTCGCCAAAAAGCTGCGGCGACTGCTGGGCGACGCGATTCGGCTGTGGCGAAAACAGGCGGAACTCACGCCCGAAACCTACGCCTCGCAACGCGCCTGCCTGGCCAAACGCCTGCAGACGATGATCGACGCCGATTGGAACGATCTCCACGCCAAGCGTTTGATCAAACGCTTTCGGCGGCATCAGAACGACTTGTTCACGTTTCTCGATCAACCGGGCGTTCCCTTCGACAACAACCACGCCGAACGCTGCATCCGTCCGGCGGTAATCCTTCGCAAAAACAGCTACGGCAACCGCAGCGACCGCGGCGCCGACTGCCAAGCCGTACTGATGACCATCTTCCGCACCCTAAAACAACGCGGCCACGACCCCATCCGCACCGTCGTCACCGCCCTTGAACAATTCCTGCTCACGAAACAACTACCACCCTTACCACCAAAACTCACTTCAGACGGCTGAAGTGTTACCAAATTTCTAAACAGTTCGGCCCGCTCGCCGCGGCCGACGCCTGCGAGATCATTCGCCAGGCGGCCCTCGGGCTGGCCTGCGCCCACGAGCACGGGCTGGTGCATCGCGACGTGAAGCCGAGCAACATCATTCTCACGAGCGGGCCGAAAGCGGCGGTTGTGAAAGTCCTCGATCTGGGCCTGGCCCGGCTCGCGTCGCCG
>JBGSYU010000189.1:0-8314 GCA_041750715.1 Lacipirellula sp. | reverse complement strand
TACCACGAGCGGGTTAGCATCATCGGCGCCTTACGGCCGAATTCGGCGCACGGCATCAACGCGGACGAGCTCACGCTGGCGGAACTTTGCCAGCAGCAAGGATACGCAACCGCCATCTTCGGCAAGTGGCACCTCGGCGATCGCCGCCGGTTTCTGCCGCTGCAGCACGGGTTCGACGAGTACTACGGGCTGCCGTACTCGAACGACATGTGGCCCCGCGGCCCGCGCGGCGAGGAGCTGCCGGCCGATTCGCCCAAGCGCGAGCAACCGAAGCTGCGGATGTTCGACGGCAACGAGGTGGTCGACGAAGACATCACCGGCGAAGACCAAATGCAGCTTACGAGGGATTACACTCGTCGGGCGGTCAGCTTCATCGACCGCCACCGCGATCGGCCTTTCTTCCTCTACGTTCCCCACAACATGGTGCATGTGCCGCTGTATGTGTCGAAAGGATTTGAGGGCAAGAGCGGCGCGGGCATGTTTGGCGATGCGATGATGGAGGTGGATTGGTCGGTGGGTGAAATTCTCGCGGCGCTCAAGCGCAACAGACTCGACGAAAAGACGCTGGTGGTATTCACCTCGGACAATGGACCCTGGCTAAACTACGGCAACCATGCCGGCTCGGCCGGGCCGCTGCGCGAGGGCAAGGGTACGATGTTCGAAGGCGGCTATCGCGTTCCCTGTGTCATGCGCCTGCCGGGGAAAATTCCTGCCGGCACGGAATGCCGAGAATTGTGCGCGACGATCGACTTGCTGCCCACCGTCGCCGGCCTGCTCAACGTGAAACTGCCGGCGGATCGCATCATCGACGGTCGCGACATTTGGCCGCTGATGACTGGCGAGCCGGGCGCCGCCAGCCCGCACGAGGTCTTCTACTGTTACTTCGACAACGAGCTGCGCGCGATCCGCGATGAGCGCTGGAAGCTCGTCTTTCCACACCAGTCGCGCACGCTCGCCGGGCGCGAAGGGGGGCGCGACGGATACCCCGCCCAGTACGAGCTGCAGACCGTCGGACCAACGCTGTACGATCTCGACGCCGACGTGGGTGAGTCCACCGACGTCACCGCCGAGCATCCCGACGTAATCGCCCGCCTGACCGCGGCGGCGGAGGTTGCCCGCGATGATTTGGGCGACTCGCTCACGGGGCGTAAGGGCAAGAATATCCGCCCGCCCGGGCGCGCCCGGGTTCGGCCCTGACGGGCTTTCGAGTCTCGGAGAGACTCGTCTACGTGGGGGAGTTTCTCCGAAACTCTCGTACGGAGGACGGGGTGCCCAGGGACACCGCATTCGCTAAAATGCGTTTCTGCGATTTGGTAGCTCTCATCCGCATTCGGCCCCAGCGAGTCTCCCCGCGATGCTTCTTGCTCGACTCTCGACCGCCATAGTTCTTGCACTGCGGCTCGCAAACTTTTTGGTCGCCGCCGAACGGCCGAACATCGTCCTCATTTTTACCGACGATCACGCCTATCAAGCCGTCGGGGCCTACGGTTCGGGGCTGAACGAGACGCCCCATATCGACCGGCTGGCCAACGAGGGCGTCCGTTTCGATCGCTGCTACGTCACCAATTCCCTCTGCGGCCCCAGCCGCGCCTGCATCCTCACGGGCAAGTACAGCCACAAAAACGGCTTCTACACCAACGAAAGCCGCTTCGACGGCTCGCAGCAGACGTTTGCCAAGCTGCTTCAGCAGGCCGGCTACCAAACCGCCGTCATCGGCAAGTGGCACCTCGTCAGCGATCCGACCGGCTTCGATCATTGGGAGATTCTTCCCGGTCAAGGCCGCTACTACAGCCCGCGTTTTCTAACCGCCGGCGGCGCCGTCACCGAGCCAGGCTACGTCACCGACGTGATTACCGACAAGGCCCTCGATTGGCTTCGCGACCAACGCGATCCGGCGAGGCCCTTCATGCTCATGGTGCAGCACAAGGCGCCGCACCGTCCATGGGCTCCCGGCCCCGCGCATGTGGGCGACTTGGCCGATAAGAAAATTCCGGAACCGGCGACACTTCTGGACGACTACGCCAACCGCGCCGACGCCGCCCGCATGGCCACGATGCGCATGGCGGATTTGAATCTGGAAGAGGATCTCAAGCTTTACTCTCCAGATAGCCCTCACACCCGGCAGATGCTCAAGCTGATGAGCGACGACGAGCGGGCCGCATGGGAGGAGGCTTACAAGGTGGAAAACGAAGCCTTTAGCAACTCGCCGCCGGAGGGCGAGGAGCTGATCCGCTGGAAGTACCAGCGTTACGTCAAGGACTATCTCCGCACCGTTCAATCGGTCGACGACAACGTCGGCCGCGTGCTCGACTTTCTCGATGCCTCGGGCCTCGCCGACAACACGGTGGTGATCTATGCCAGCGATCAGGGATTCTACCTGGGCGAGCACGGCTGGTTCGACAAGCGATTTATGTACGAGCCATCGCTGCGGACGCCGCTGATCGTCCGCTGGCCCGGGGTCGCCAAGGCGGGCGGCGTGGAGAAACGCATCGTTTCCAATCTCGATTTCGCGGAAACCTTCCTCGAACTCGCCGGCGTCGAGATTCCCGCCGACATGCAGGGCCGCAGCCTCGTACCGCTGCTTCGGGGCGCGGCGCCCGAGGATTGGCGGACGTCGTTTTACTACCACTACTACGAAGGCCCGCCGGCGGTACATACGGTCAGCGAGCACTACGGCGTAACCGACGGCCGCTTCAAGCTGATCCACTATTACAAGCTCGACCAGTGGGAGCTGTTCGACCTGGTGAGCGACCCCGACGAAATGCGAAGCGTCTATGGACAGCCCGATTACGCCGGCCCGCGCCAGCGTCTGACCGAGGAACTGGCGCGGCTACGAACCGAGCTAGAGGTCACGAGCAACGATCCGAACGACCACCCAGGCCAGCCTTGAGCGCAAGGGACGCGCCCCGGCCAAACTCACCACGCCATGTGGGAGACGAATGGGCAAGAAAGCCAGAAAAAGCGCCGCCACCCGATCGAAGCAGCGTCGCCGCTTCGACCAGTCGCTGCATCCGCACACGCGCCCGGGAACGATCATCGTCCCGCCCGACGCCGTAACCCCGCTGCTGCGGGTGACGTGCTACGGCCCGGAGCAAATCGTCGACAAGCACAATGTCACGCTGGCCCAGATTCGCGACCAGCGCGGCAAATACCCGGTCATGTGGATCGACGCGGCCGGGTTTGGCGACGCGGCGCTCATCGAAGACCTCGGCAAGCTGCTCGATTTACACCGGCTCTCGCTCGAGGACATGGTCAGCATTCCGCAGCGATCGAAGATTGAGGACTATCCCAGCCATCTGTTCTCCATCACGCAGATTCCGTCCTACAACGGCGACCTGAGCACCGAGCAGGTAAGCATTTTCACAGGAAAAGGATTGGTTCTTTCCTGGCGCGAGCATCCCGGCAATTGCTTCGACATCGTCCGCAAGCGGCTGCAGGTGACCGGCGGCACGACCCGCAGCGCGGGCGTCGACTACCTGTTCTACGCGCTGCTCGACGCGGTGATCGACTCGTATTTCCCGGTGCTCGAAAAACTGGGCGAGGTGTTCGACGACCTGGACGATCGCGTCGAGGCGGATTCCAGCCCCGAGTTCATTGCGTTAATGCGAGACATCCGCCACGACGTCCGCCAGTTGCGGCGAATCGTCTGGCCCTTGCGCGACGCGATCGACGACTTGGTCCGCAGCCCGCCCGCGATGGTCTCCGAGGAAACGCTCATCCATTTCCGCGACTGCCACGATCACGCCGTACAGATCATGGACACGCTGGAGAATTACCGCGACGCCGGCAGCGATCTGCGCGATTACTACGCCACGTCGATCTCCAACCGTATGAACGAGACGATCAAGGTGCTGACGATCATCTCGACGATCTTCATGCCGCTCACGTTCATCGCGGGAATCTACGGGATGAACTTTCATCGTTCGCCCGACGCCCCGACGAACATGCCGGAACTGGATTGGAAGTACGGCTATTTAGGTTCGTTGGTGCTCATGGCGCTCGTCGCGGCGGCCCAGATGTGGTTCTATTGGAAGCGTGGCTGGATCGGCCGCGACCGCGATCGCGACGACGGGCCGCCCAAGTGAAGACGCTCATCACGAATGCGCAGGTTGTCCTGCCCGAGGGCATCTTCGCGACGAACGTGCTGATCGAGGGCCACCGCATCGTCGCCATCGACGCCGCGGTTCACACGCGCGCCGACGAGGCGATCGATGCCGCGGGACTGCACCTGTTGCCGGGCGTAATCGACGACCAGGTTCACTTCCGCGAGCCGGGGCTCACGCACAAGGAGGATCTGCACACGGCTTCTCGGGCGTGCGCTAAGGGCGGGGTCACGACGTTCCTGGAGATGCCCAATACGATTCCTGCCGCGAAGACGCAAGCGCTGCTCAACGCCAAGCTGGCGCTGGCTGCGGAAAAGTCGTTGGTGAACTACGGCTTCTATATCGGCGCCACGCCGCACAACATCGAAGACTTGCGGACCGCCACGAATACTCCGGGCATCAAGATCTTCATGGGGTCCAGCACCGGCGACTTGCTCGTCGATGACCAAGACGCCCTGGAACGCATCTTCGCCGAAACGACGCTGCCGATTACGGCCCACTGCGAGGACGAAACGACCGTGCGCGCCAACGCCGAGCGGTTCCGAGGGATTTCCGACGTTGCGATTCATTCGCAAATACGCGACGTGACGGCCGCGACGATCGCCACGCGACGGGCCCTCGAACTGGCCGCGCGGCATCGACATCGGTTTCATGTACTGCACGTTTCGACGGGCGATGAGGCGGATATCATTGGTCAATACTTCGCCGGGGTCGGGGACGACCCGGCTCGCCGCGTGATTACCGCCGAGGCCTGCCCGCACCACCTGCTGCTCAGCGTCGACGACTATCCGCGGCTCGGCACGCTTGCCCAAATGAATCCGTCCTTGAAGACAGCCGACGACAACCGCCGCTTGTGGCAGGCCTTGGCCGACGGTCGCATTCAAGTAGTCGCGACCGACCACGCGCCACACGCCCTAGAAGAAAAGCGGCTACCGTATCCGCAGTCCCCCTCCGGCATGCCGATGGTCGAAAACAGCCTCGCCTTGATGCTCACGGAAGTGCACCGCGGCCGCTGCACCCTGCAGCAGGTCGTCCGCTGGATGTGCGACGCACCGGCCCGCGTGTGGGACATTGTCGACAAGGGCCGCATCGCCGTCGGCTACGACGCCGATCTCGTGCTGGTCGATCTCAACCGCCAGCACGTGATCCGCAACGCAGACCAACTCACCAAATGCGGCTGGAGCGCCTGGGACGGCGTCGAGCTAACGGGCCTCCCGGTGCGCACTTGGGTCCGCGGTCGCGAAGTCTTCCGCGACGGCCGCACCGCGGACGTGGTGCGCGGCGCCGCGGCCCAGTTCGACCACGCCCGCGGCGGATTTTGGGCGACGGGGGGTAGCCAGTGATCACTGATCGCTCTCCACCGCATACCGCTCCGGCTCCGCCAAGAACTTTCGCTTCTGTTCCGCTCCTGCAAACTGGTAAACTTGGCCTCGATGCCACGTCGCATGCTCCGCGACTCCAGGGTTCTCGCGCCGCTCGTCCGCCTGCGTGACGACGCACATTCCACCCGCGGCCAGGTCGGCCGTCGCATACGTCGCGGGGTCGGCCTTAAAGACCGCTTTTCGCTCCGCGTCGACGAACAGGAACAAGCGGCCCTCGTATTCGTACGCATGGTAAACGCTGCCCCGCAGACGTTCGCCGCGAGCCACGAATGAAACCGCGCAGTCGCCGCCGAGTGCGGGCACGTACTTGGCCGGATCGCTCGTCAGCGCGTCACGCTCCTTCGGCCCGGCAGTGAGGAACACCAATTGGCCCAGCGGCACGCGGAACTCATAGCGGCCGCGAACCCACGCGCCGTCTCTTCGCAACGTCACCGGGCAATACCCTGCCATCGACGGCGCCGCCCCGAGGATGACGTCCTCCTGGTTGCCGCCGGGCGAACGCGACCGGTCTGCGCCGCCGTCGCGGCGAGCCCAAGGATCGGATGCTACGCGGCCCTCCTCCGCCGCTACTGCGGCAAACGGCGTCTGCGACGGTTGCATCGAGTCGCCGCCGTTTGTACCGTCGTACCGACCTGGGTTTCTCAAGAACGAGGCGCGATCGTACGCACTGGCAAAGTAGTACCGGAGGCCTCGATGCGTGGCCGCGGTTTCAGGGATGCCGGCCACGTCTCTTGCCCGGTCGTGCCCCGCGACGACGCATCGCCCGCCAACGGCTAGATCGGCGTCGTTGAATCGGGTGGGATCATCGAGAAAGCGCCGGCGAGCTTCTTCGTTGACGAAGAACAGGAGTCGGTCGCCATGCAGAGCGCCGCACTGGAGCCGACCGCGGGTTCGCTGGCCCGTCTCCGCGAACGTCACGGGGCAATCGCCGCCGAGCAGGGGGGCGTACTTCTCCGGCGCCGCGGCGAACACGTCGCGCTCGCGCAGCCCGGCGAATTGGTAGCGCTGGCCGTCGAAGCCCACCGACGCTTGCGCATCGCCCGGCTGCCATTGCCGCCGGTCGCGTAGCGACACGGGGCAGTACCCCCCCATCGCCGCCGGCAGCGGTTTTGCTTCGGCGACTGGAGCCCAGCGTCCGCTCGGCGTTTGCGCGTGCGCTAGCGCCACCGCAACGCTGAGCCAAATTACCGTCACGAGGATCGCCAACCGCATCGCACGTTCCAAACGTCGAAGAAAAGATGGTAGCCGGGGTCTGTGACCCCAGAGCCCAGGGCAAAATGCCGGCCTCACAGAGGCCAGCTACAAGTCTTCAAGGGGCAGGAAGAAAGCGTCGTCGGGGAGCAGCGGAGTCTACACAATGCCCGCCCGCCCTAGCGACGGCAAACCTGCTATCATGGCCAGTTTTGCCCGCCCGGTCCGCCATACGATGCCCGACGACGCCTCCCCACGACTGGCGATTATCACCGGAGCCGCGAGCGGGCTGGGCCGCGCGTTTTGCCGGCAGGTGATAGCACGGCCTGGGCACTGGCATATCGTGGCGGTCGACGTCGACGAGCAAGGCGCCCGTCAAACGCTTGCCGGAATTCGCCAAGCAAGCCGAGTCGACGGGCAATGCGAACGGTTTGACGTTACCAACGCCGAAGCGTGGCAAGTCCTTCGGCAACGGCTTCAACGAGATTGGCCGCGGCTCGATTTGCTGGTAAACAACGCGGGCATTTGCATGTCGGCGGAAGTGGGCGGGGGCGACCTCGCCGCGTGGCGTCGAGTGATGGAGGTCAACTACCTCGGCGTGCTCAACGGCTGCTACGTCATGGGATCCTGGATGAAGAACCCCGTCACCCCGAGGTACTCCGAGGGGTCCGCTGCGCCTATCAATCCCGCCATTATCAATGTCGCCTCAATCATGGGCCTATTGCCGGCGCCGGCGCTCGCCGCCTACAGCGCGTCGAAGGCCGCCGTCATCGCCCTCTCGGAGTCGTTGTACGCGGAGCTTAGGCCTCACGGCGTACACGTCGCGGTCGCCGCGCCGGGCTTTTTCCACACGTCGCTGCTCGACAGCGGCGCCTTCGCGTTACCGCGTCATCGCGAGCAGGCGGATGAGCTCGTCCGCACGTCAAGAATCGACGCCGACTTCGTTGCCCGTGAGACGCTGCGTGCCTCGGCCCGCGGTCGACTCTACTCCGTCGTGGGCCGCCGCGCCCGCTGGTACTGGCGTGTGAAACGCATGGCGCCGACCGCGATACTCAACTCGCTCTCGCGGCGATACCAGCGCACGATGGGCGACGCTATCGACGATGCAGCGGCAGATTGATTGAGATGCGTTCTGCGGCGATACTGGTAACTCGCCGGGGCCGAGACGGCCCGGCTCACGAGAAATTGTGCAATTCACTATCCGCGTTCCGCCCTCGGCTTTCCGCTTTCCTCATGCTTCACCTTCAATCCGCCACCGACGCCCGCTGGCTGCGCCAGGTCGATGCGAACCTCGACGAGGTGCTCATCGACCACGCCCACTGCGAAAAGAAGGCCGCGGGCACGGCGCTGAATCTCATCTTTCATTATGTGGAGGACGTCGAGCTGTGCCGTGAGATGACGGAGATCGTCAATGAGGAGCTAGAACATTTTCACCTCGTGATCGGCCTGCTGGCCCGCCGCGGGGTGCGTTTCCGCCGGCTCAAGCCGAGCCAGTATGGCCGCAAGCTAAACGACCTGGTCCGCAAGCAGGAGCCGCATCGCGCCGTCGATCGGCTGCTGGTGGCCGGCATCATCGAGGCCCGAAGCTGCGAGCGGTTCCAAGCGCTGGCCGAGCACATCGACGACGTGGAGCTGGCG
>JBGSYU010000188.1:0-3510 GCA_041750715.1 Lacipirellula sp. | reverse complement strand
GTGGGGTTACGTCGGCGCCTCGTTCATGTTGGCGTATGCCATCGGATTTCCGTTTTCCGGCTGGATGATGGACAAGCTCGGCACTCGGCTGGGATTCACCATCTCGCTCATCGTCTGGTCGCTGGCGGCGGCGAGCACCGCGTTCGCTCGGAACCTGGGCGACTTCATGATCGCCCGGTTCGCGCTGGGGCTTGGAGAATCGGGCAACTACCCGGCGGCGATTAAGACGATCGCCGAATGGTTCCCGCAACGCGAACGCGCTCTCGCCACGGGAATTATCAACGCCGGCACCAACGTCGGCGCCACCATCACGCCCATCGCCGTTCCCATCATTTACGCGAATCACGGCTGGCACGCCGCGTTTCTCGCAACCGGAATCGGCGGGCTGATTTGGGTGCTCGTCTGGTGGCCGATCTACCGTCGGCCGCGAGAGCATCGCTGGCTGTCGCGCGAGGAGCTCGCCTTCATCGAACGCGACCCGCCCGATCCGCCCCAGAAAATCGCCTGGAGGCAATTGCTTGGCTATCGACAAATCTGGGCGTTCGCGATCGCCAAGTCGCTCACCGACTCCGTCTGGTGGTTCTACTTGTTCTGGTTCGCGCCGTTTATGAAGAACGAGTTCGACGTCGACATTAAGACGATCCTCTGGCCTATGCTCACCGTTTACATCATGGCCGACGTCGGCTCGGTGCTAGGCGGTTGGCAAAGTTCGTGGTTGCTCGGCCGGGGGTGGTCGACCAACGCGGCGCGCAAGACGGCGATGCTAACGTACGCGTTGTGCATCGTACCAGTCGCCGCTGCGCCGCTGGTCGGCGAAAAGTGGCTGGCCGTGTTTCTCATTGGCGTAGCCGCCGGCTCTCACCAAGGGTTTTCTGCGAACTTGTTCACGATCAACTCCGACATTTTCCCGCGCAAGGCGATCGGTTCGATCATCGGCATCGGCGGCTTCGCCGGGGCCATGGGGGGCTTTACCCTTCAGTTGGCCGCCGGCTGGATCAGGCAACTCACGGGAAACTACGTCTTGTTATTCGCCATTGCCGGCTCGGCCTACCTGCTGGCGTTGCTGGTCATTCAGCTACTTATTCCTCGTATCGAGCCAGTCGACATGGCGGCGGATGCAAACGGGTGAGCGAAGTCAAATAGTCTTCCAGTCTCCTCTTCATTTTGAGCAATACTCATGACAAAGAATCGCGACGGTCGGGAAGCGACCATGGCGGCGCCGCACGACGGGCGCGGCAAGTGGATGGCGCTCCTCGCTGCGCTCTTGGGATGGATGTTCGATGGGTTTGAGATCGGGATGTTTCCGTTGGTCGGCCAAAACGCGCTAAAGGACGTGTTGGGCGACGGAATCGCTTCCCAGCCGGGGCTCGTGACCGAGTGGTTTGGCGTCATCTTGTCCGTGTTTCTCATCGGCGCGGCGACCGGCGGCGTCATCTTCGGTTGGCTGGGCGATCGCATCGGCCGAGTGCGCGCCATGGCGCTGAGCATCTTCACCTACGCCATCTTCACCGGGCTCTGCGGGTTTGCGAGCGAAGCCTGGCACATTGCGGTGTTGCGGTTCATCGCCTCGCTCGGCATGGGCGGCGAATGGGCGCTGGGCGTGGCGCTGGTCACGGAGCTATGGCCCGATCGCTCGCGGGCGTTCTTGGCCGGATTGATCGGAGCGGCCGCCAACGTCGGCATGCTGCTGGTCGGCCTGCTTAGCCTGCAACTTGTCAAATTTCTGGAAGTCACCGGCCGCATCATGCTTGACGCCGGCCTGTCGCAAGACACGGTCGACATGATGCTGCGCAATGAAGGGTGGCGGCTGTTGATGATGGGGGGCGCCATCCCCGCGCTGCTAACCGTGTTCATCATTTATTTCGTGCCCGAATCTCGCAAATGGCAAGCGGAACGAGACAAAGGGGCGACTTCGCATTTCGTAACGAGTGACCTGTGGGGAGTTCTGCTGGGCGCTTGCGCAGCGGCGCTGGTGATTGCGATTTGGTCGCCCGTTTTCGTACAGGCGATGCGCTGGATGATGGGCGCCGGCAAAGGAGAGTTCACAATGCCGGCGGTCGTGAACGTTGGGCGATGGGGGGGAACCGCGGTGGGATTGATCGTCTCATTGTTGGGATTCATTTCGCCCGTGTCGCGATATCTACGCCGGGCGGAGGCGGCGGGCGATTTGCAACCGGGCGACCGCCGCAAATACGTAGGGCGGATGCTGCTGGGCGCCTGCCTGGCCGGCGTCGCGCTGCTGGGGACCTGGGGATCGCTGCAATGGGCGCCAAAATGGGCCACCGCGTTGGCCGGCGACGGAGCGCACTTCGCCAAGGAGTATACCCAAATCGCGTCGGCCTGCGGCGCCATCGTGGGCACGATCCTCGCCGCCCTCATCGGCGGTTGGATCGGGCGCCGCATTACTTATGCGCTGCTGTGCGTCGGGTCGTTCGTATCGCTCATCTACCTGTACCAGGCGAACGACGCCTTTGGCGCGAAAATGCTAGCGTCGGTCTTCGTCGCCGGCGGCTGGACGGCGGCATTCTACGGCTGGTTTCCGCTCTACCTACCCGAGCTATTTCCGACGAGCATTCGGGCGACGAGTCAGGGCTTCGCCTACAACTTCGGTCGCGTTCTCTCGGCCTTAGGATCCGTTCACACGGCGACGCTAACGGCCTATTTCGCTCGGGGAATCGCTACCGATCGGATTGAACTCGATGCGTTTCCGCGCGCCGGCGCCGCCTTGGCGGCGATTTACATCATCGGCGTGTTCATCGTCTGGCTTGGTCCAGAAACGAAGGGGCGGCCGTTGCCGCAATAACGGCGCGCGCTTCAACGTGTAATTTGCATCGACATGCCGCCGTCGATCACGAGGGTCTCGCCCGTCATGAACTCGTTGGTGACGAGTAGTCTCACCGCTTGTGCCACGTCGTCGACGGTTCCCTCACGGTGCAGCGGTATTCGACCCTTGAGATTGTGCGCCTGCTGCTCCGCCGTCATGGGGTCGTGGAACCGCGTGCGGATGATGCCCGGCGCCACGCAATTGACGCGAATGTTGTCGTCGGCCAAGTCGCGGGCCAGCATCCGCGTAAATTGCAGAATCGCGCCCTTCACCGTGCCATAGACGAGGATATTCGGACAACCGCGGATACCGGCCGCCGAGGAGACGAGAACGATGGCGCCCTCGGTGTTTTTGCGCATGACTGGCAGCGCGCGGCGGCACAGGCGGAAGGCCGCGTGGACATGCACGGCAAAGGTTTGTTCCCACTGTTCCGGGGACAGGTCGTCGATCCGCCCGGGTGATGGTCCGCCGGCGCAGTGTATCAGCACGTCCAGACCGCCCAATAACTCAACGGCTTCGTCGACGCAGCGGTCGCACTGGTCGCCGTCGGCCATGTCGGCTATTACCAATTCGCATCGGCGGCCCAGCGATGCGACCTGACGCATCGTTTCGTGGGCGGCCGCGTCGTCGGCGCGGCCGTTGATGACCACGTCGGCCCCGCCGGCGGCGAGGTCGAGCGCCACGGC
>JBGSYU010000187.1:0-2080 GCA_041750715.1 Lacipirellula sp. | reverse complement strand
GACGAACTCGTTAGTCAGGCCGTCGGGAAGGTTGATCGTGCCGCCCGTGCCGCCGGTGAGGGTCAGCGTCGCCGTGTTTGCAATCGCATCGGCGACGCCAGCCCGAATTTCCAAGAAACCTGCGGACCCTGCGGCGACGCCTTCCACCGTCACGTTCCCGCTGCCCAGCGTGGCGGCGGGGCCATCCAGGGCAAGCGTTCCCAAGTTGACCGTCGTACCACCTGAATAGGTATTGGCCCCGTTCAGCAGCAGCGTGCCAGTATCCGCTACGTTACCGAGAGTGCCCATCGTCAGGCCGCCGAGGCCGCTGATGGTGTTGTTCAGTTGCAGAACGTTCGCGGCGCCGTTGACGTTGATGGACGAATTGCTTGCCAGCGTGATGAGGTTGGTTACCTGCGTGGGCGAGGCGTTGCTTGTTTCCAGTCGAAGGGCGCCCGGACCGGAGGTAGCCGTCGTGAAATTGGTAGGCCCAGTTCCGTTGAGCGTCACAACGGTCGATGCGCTCGTTCCGAAGGTGTAAATTCCCGTGTTCGAACCCGCTACGCCGGTGATCAATAGCAGTTGGCCGCCGCTATTCACGGTCACGCTGGAAGTCATGGTCGGCGCCCCCCCCTGGGACAGGCGAAGGCGACCGGCATTGACGATCGTCGGACCTTGATAGTTTTTCACCTGTCCAGACGAACCCACGATGAATCCCATCGTCATCGTGCCGAGACCCTCCTTGGTGAGTCCTCCGGGTCCGGTGACGTTGCCGGTCAGACTGAGAGCTCCGGCCGCGTTGCCGAAAACATTGGAGACGTTAGCGACCACCGAATCGGTAAAAACGATCATCCTCTGCGAGAGGGTGTTAGCGTTGGTGCCCGTACCGGTGGAATCGATCGTCGCCGGACCGGCGCCGGCGGCGTCGAACATCAGCGTGTTGGTCCCACTGTTGGCTGAGTTGCTTCGGATCGTATTGGAAAAGCTCGAATCATTGTTGAAGGTGAGCGACCCGAGGGTAATGTCGGTCCCATCAAGATTGACCGTGCGGGTGCCTGTCGGCGAGTCAAAGATCGCCGCGGCGCCGATGGCGTTCGGGACCGTTCCCTCCACCCAATTGGCAGGCGTATCGTAGACGGAATCGCCTGTCGTAACATTATAAGTCTCCGCCTGCGACACAGATGCGGCGCCGACCACAAGGGCAAGGCTAGCCGCCACTAACGTAGAATTCATCCCAGCGATCATGGTTCTGAAAAATCGGTTACGCACGATGCTTACTCCTGATTAGGCCCATTGGTGTGATTCGTATTCAGTCGTCGACTTATGCGTGCAACGTCTTCATAGCACGAATAGGTACGACGCCCGCCTAGTTGCAATTAGAGAGCTATTGAGAGGTGAGAATTTCCGCTCGTGAATAGCGGCGAGCCGCCCCGCAACCTTCAGTATTGTCTTCCTGCAAGAAAAGTCTCCTGATTAATTGCCGGCGGACCGGCACCCCGGGCAGGGGCCCCCCGGCCGCACCCGGAATGCTGCGGTCTCTGCCTCAGGGTATAAGGGCGAAGCCAGCCTAAGATTCGACAGAAATCTCGTTGCAGAAATGCACAAGGCCCGATCGCCGCAGTTCCTCCCTCAGTGTACTCGCGAACCGGCGAATCATCGACTCATTGGCGCCCCCCTGGGTACGTTTACGCAGTAAAAGCCCCGGCTCTGCCGGGGGGGACGGTGTGGCGTACAGCCAAAAGGCCTGCTACGCAGTCCCCCGGCAGAGCCGGGGGCTTAAAAAGCCGGCGCAAGCGCCGCAACCGACGCGCCCAAAAGAGCGCGCCCCACTGCGCAAAATGGAGATTCTCGCCATGCAGAGATTTCACGCCATTGTTCAGGAATCGCCTAGCATTCCCGTCAACTTTGCCACTGGCGAGGCCCTATCTTGGGAGACTCAAGCTCCCTGAGGCTCGCCCGTGTCGTTCCTCTGGGCGCTGGCCGGACGCTTACCTATAAAAAGAGCGCATGGGCGGCGGCGATTCAAAACGCGACTTCGTCGTGCTGCTCACGAAGCACGAACGGATGATTTACGGATATGTGCTCAGCCTGGTGCCAAACC
>JBGSYU010000186.1:0-1661 GCA_041750715.1 Lacipirellula sp. | reverse complement strand
AGTCTAAAAAGACTCCCGACCCCTTCCACTCACGGCGGGTCGTACCCGCTTCCGCCCCACGGATGACAGCGGCCGATTCGTAACAGGCCGCGATAGCTGCCGCGGAGAGCGCCGTATTTCTTCACGGCTTCGATGAAGTACTGGCTGCATGTCGGCTGATAGCGGCAGCGCGGGCCGAGCCACGGGCTGATGCCGACCTGATAGCACCGCACGGCGATAATGAGCACCCGGGCGGGTAGCGCGGCGGCTTGTTTCAAGAAGGACGACATGTTGCGATTGTTCTAGATTCTTCGCTTCGCTCAGAATGACCGTTTCTTTGGCCACGGCGCCGCAGCAGTCAGGTCGAAAGCTGCCGGGATAGTCGCTCTGCAAGGGTACGCAGCGACTGCTGCACCCGCGGCATGGTCGGCATGGCGCCCGGGCAGGGCAGGACGACCAGGTCTAATCCGACCGGCAACTCATGCTGCGCGAGGCGAAACGCTTCTCGCAGGCACCGTTTCCAGCGACCGCGAATCACGGCGTTGCCCGCTTTGCGTGAGACCACCAGGCCCAGGCGGCTGTAGCCGAGTTCATTCTCGCAGGCATACAGAATGAGCACGCCGTCCGACTGCGAACGCCGACGCTTGAACACGCGATCAAATTCGGCGGACTTCAGCAGCCGGCGCGACTTAGGGAAGCGGAACTGGTTCACGGCGCCTTCTTCTGGCCGCGCCGGGTGGTGTGGCTGACGACCGTCTCGACGACGGATGTCGCATCGTCGGCGTCGACGGGTGAGCCCGCCCGCGTTGCTGAAGTTGCGGCGAGCGGATTGCGATCGGGCGGCACCACGGGGCCGCGGCGAAAATTTCCCTGCCGGCGGACCCAATGGCCTCCTAGGAGAATGATCGCCACCAGTAGCATGCCCACTAGTGCAAAACCCAACAGTGCCATGAGGACCGCGGCGCGCGTGGGCGGCGGAAGCTGCTCGCGCGTCGCCGCCGCCGCAAACGCAACGGCGCCGTCAATCATCGGCGCAAGGCCGAAGCCGATTACCACCGTAATTCCGCTCGCGGATCATCGACAAACTTCTGGGCGAGTTCGGCGAGTTGCTTTCCGTCTTCGTCCGATAGGTTCTTAGGCAGCACGATTTGCAGTTCGGCGAACAAGTCGCCCGGTTCGCCGGAGGCGCCCTTTACGCCGTGGCCCTTCACGCGGAGCTTGCGGCCGCTGGAGGACCCGGGGGGCACGGTGAGCGTGATCGTGCCGTGCGGCGTGGGCAGATCGACGCGACCGCCGGCGATCGCTTCGGCCAGCGTGATGGGGACGGTCACTTCGAGCCGCTTCCCTTCGCGGCGATAGTTGGGATGCGGGGCCACGTCGACGCGGATGAGGATATCGCCCGCCGGGCCGCCGCTTTCGCCGGGCTCGCCCTGGCCGCGGAGACGAATTTTTTTGCCGTCGTCGATACCGGCGGGGATTTTCACGCGGATGGTTTCGGTGCGGCCGTCGCCGCGGCGGACGGCGATCTGGGCTTCGCCGCCTAGTACGGCAGTCGCGAAGGGAACGGCCAGTTCGTGCTTCAGGTCGGCCCCGGCAGTTGGTGCGGGTCGACGCTGCTGAGAACGTCCGCGTTGGTTGGTCTGCTTGAACAAGTCGGCGAACCCGCCCGCGCCGCCGAAGAG
>JBGSYU010000185.1:0-4491 GCA_041750715.1 Lacipirellula sp. | reverse complement strand
GATGTCGCTGCGGCCGACGACGACCACATGCTGCCCGGCGATGGGCACGTCGTTGCGCAGCAGCATCTGCTGCACCGCGGCCGGCGTGCAGGGGAGAAACCGCGGGCGGCCTTGCACCAGCAGGCCGACGTTTTCGGGGTGGAAGGCGTCGACGTCTTTGTTCACGCTGACGGCTTCAAGCACCAGGCGGGTGTCGATTTGCGGCGGCAGGGGAAGCTGAACGAGAATGCCGTGGATGGTTTCGTCGCGATTGAGCCGGGCGATGAGGGTGAGCAGCTCGGTTTGCGACGTGCTTGAGGGGAGCTTGTGAAGTTGGCTTTGGATACCGACCTCGTCGCAGTCGCGGCGTTTGTTGCGGACGTAGACGTGGCTGGCCGGGTCGTCGCCCACCAGCACGGCGGCGAGCGTGGGGACGACGCCGTTGTTCTCGATAAAGTCGACGACCTCGACCGCCAGTTCGCTGCGGATTTGGCGGGCCAAGGCGTTGCCGTCGAGGAGTTGGGCGGGCATCGGGGGAGGGGCTGGGGACTTGGGGTTGGGGGCTGGGCGAGCCGGCAGCGCGAGCGCCCGGAGCATTGATGATATCAACCCATCGCGAGCCAGTTCAGTCCCGCTTGCCGATCGATCCAGATCGCGCCGTGCAGGAGTAGGCAGGCGAGGAACGCGGCGACGCAGTCGTCGGCGACGATGCCCAATCCGCCGGGGAGTTTTTCGGCGGAGCGCGCGAGGCCCGGCTTGGCGATGTCGCAGACGCGAAACAGAGCGTAGCCGGTGAGCAGGATGCTCCAGCTCGTGGGCGGTGCCCCGAGGAATACAATGGGCAGGGCGACGATTTCGTCGAGCACGATGGCGCCGGGGTCGCCGGAGCTGCCCAGCGCGCGGGCGGCGACGCCGCAGACGGGAATCGCGACGAGGACCAGCAGCAGGATGACGACGAGCTGGGCGCTGAGGGGAGAAATCAACGCGATTGCCGCGGCGACGCCCAGCCCCCAGAGACCCGCGAACGTGCCGGGGGCCGGCGTGACAAGCCCCAGTCCCAATCCGGTCGCGAGCCAGACGGCCGATCGGCCGCTAAGCGAACCCGCGCTCCGGGGGACGTTGTCTGCAGCGTGCATGGGCCGCATCCTACGCATGGAGTCGGCGGGTCACAAGTTAGCCCCCGGTCAGTGACCGGGGGCTAAATGAGCGCGGGCGAACGATATGGCCGGGGTTCGCGCGCCGGACTATGATTGCTGCTTGGGGAAACTGATCGAACTGGGCAATTTATGACGGTCCGCCACCGCGGCGGCCGGCGGCGAAAACGAGCGCGATGAGCGAGACGCAAACACCAGAGAAGTCCACCAAAGAGAAGCTGAGCCCCGTCGAGGGGTTCAAGACCGAGAGCGATTACCTGCGCGGCACGATCGCCCAGGAACTGATCGATGGCACGGACCACGTGGGCAAGGAAAGCATCCAGCTTCTCAAGCACCACGGCACCTACCAGCAGGACGATCGCGACGACCGCGGCGGCGGCAAGACGTACAGCTTTATGGTTCGCTCGGCGATCCCCGGCGGGAAGCTCAGCAGCGACCAGCTCCTGGCCGAGATCGACCTGTGCGACGAAGTGGGCAACACGACCTTGCGCATCACCACGCGGCAGGGATTGCAGCTTCACGGCATCCTGAAGGACAACCTGCAGCAGACGATCCACCGCATCAACGAGGTGCAACTCACCACCCTGGCGGCGTGCGGCGACGTGTCGCGGAATGTGATGTGCTCGCCGTGCCCTTACAAGAGCGATCCGGTTTACGACCAGATGCAGCTCCTCACGAATCAACTTGCGGCGTATGTGCGGCCGCGGACGCGGGCTTATCACGAGCTGTGGTTGATCGACGAAGCGACACGCGAGCGGCAGCTTGCCGGGGGCGGTTCGTACGGGCACGGGCCGCAGGGGGACGACGTCGAGCCGCTGTACGGGCCGACGTACATGCCGCGAAAATTCAAGATTGGCGTAGCGCTGCCGAGCGACAACATCACCGATCTGTACGCCCAAGACCTGGGGTTCATGGCGATCGCCGAGAACTGGAAGATCGCCGGCTACAACGTGCTGGTCGGCGGCGGGTTCGGCACCACCCCCAGCGCGGAGAAGACGTTTGTCGCCATCGCGGCGCCGATGTGCTTCTGCACGCCCGCGCAGGCCTTGGCCGTGTGCGAGGCGGTGATGAAGGTGCAGCGCGACTTCGGCAATCGCGCGGACCGCAAAGTCGCGCGCTTAAAATATCTCATTCACAACTGGGGGCTGGAGCGGTTCAAGCAGAAGGTCGAAGAATACTTCGGCGGCCCGCTGCCGCCGCCGCGGCCGGTGGTCGTTACCGAGATCAACGACGGCCTTGGCTGGCACGCGCAGGGCGACGGCAAGTGGTTCTACGGGCTGAACGTCGAGAACGGTCGCATCAAGGACGAGGGTGAGTATCGGCTGAAGACGGCATTGCGGGAAGTTTGCCGAACGCTCGCGCCGCCGCTGCGGCTCACCCCGCATCAGAGCATCATCTTCTGCGACCTCAAGGAATCCGATCGGCCGCGACTGGTGGAAATCTTCCACCGCAATGGCGTGCCGCTGAGCGAGGAAATTAGTGCAGCCCGCCGCTGGTCGATGGCGTGCCCGGCGCTGCCGACGTGCGGCTTGGCGGTGACCGAGAGCGAGCGAATCTTGCCGAGCATGATCGACCAGCTCGAAACGGAGCTGGCCGCGCTGGGCCTGGGCGGCGAGGTATTCACGACGCGGATGACCGGCTGCCCCAACGGGTGCGCGCGGCCGTATAACTCCGACATCGGGCTGGTCGGCAAGACGAAGGAAAAGTACACGATCTTTCTGGGCGGGCGGCGGCAGGGGGATCGGCTCAACTTCATCTACAAGGACTTGGTTCCCACGGACCAAGTGGTGCCGACGCTCGCGGGGGTGCTGCGTTACTTTCGCGATGCGCGAACGGCTGGCGAGGCGCTAGGGGATTTTTGTCATCGGGTGGGGAAGGATGATTTGCTGGCGAATTGTTAAGGGCTGGGGCCGAACGGGCTGGGGCGGCCTGGGGGCCGCCGCTAAACGGTTGGCGCCGGGCGATTTGCGGGCGGATCTTCTGAGGACGTGCGTTTTTAGGGACCGCGGCCTATACTGGGGGCCGTGGCTGCATCTTTATCCGCCCCGATTCGTGGCGAGGTTTGTTCTATGGTTCGGACGTTTTTGGCATGTGTCCTGGTTGTCACCACGAGCTTCGCTTCCACGGCGCGGGGCGGAATTCTTTTCGAGCGTTCGCTCGTGGTCGACCGCAGCGTGAACATCTTCAGCTCGTCGCAGTTCGGCCTGCAGTTCGTGTTCGGCGACGCCTTCTTCGCGCCCACCAATGCGGTGAAGCTCTTCGACAATCTGGCGATCACCCCGGCCAACGTCGGCGACGTATACACCTCCACGCTGGCCAGCGACCCGGCGTTCCAATCGGTCGCCGATCGGCTCACCGATGGCCGCGACGACTTTATTCGGCTGATTTTGGAAGAGTCGGCGAGCGGGCGGAAAGAGCAGCGCGGCTGGCGCGAAAGCGGATTCTTTTTGGGCCACGGCTCGACGCTCGCCCCGGACCTTGCGGGCGCGATCGTCGAGGGCGTGCAACTGCGCGTCGACGGCTTCAACCTCTCGTCGAACGGCGCTGCGGCGCTAGTCTCGGCAGGGCCGCCGGTGCAGGTGTCGCTGACGTTCACTGTCTTGGGAACGGCCGTGCCGGAGCCTTCGACGCTGGCCTTGGGGGCGCTTGGGTTGGCGCTTTTGGCGCGGTGCGTTTACATTGGGCGTCGCTAAGCCGCCCGCCACGGCGGATCTTCGACAAGCGGCAGGCCGGCAGCATCACCTAGCGAGGCGACGGACATGGCATGGCTTTTTGAGCGCACGATCGAACTGGCGGCGTGGGTCGCGCTGGTGCTGGGCGTCGTTTGCCTGGTGGACGCGGGCTATCTCTTTTACCAGTTCATCCGGCTGTGGATAGATAACGAGTGGGCGCCGGAGCTGATGTATCGAGCCGGTCAAGCGGCGGGCGGATTCGTGCTGTTCTCCCTGGCGTTGGGGACGCTGGCGTGCATCGACCGGTACGTGTTCGATACGCCCGAGTCACCGAAGCGATAAGCGGGGCGCCACGCGATGCGAATCGGCTGGATCGGCACCGGCGTCATGGGCACGAGCATGTGCGGGCGCCTGATGGAAGCCGGCCACTCGGCGGTCGTGAACAATCGCACGCGGAGCAAGGCGGACCGCTTGGTGGAGCGCGGCGCCGTGTGGGCCGATACGCCGCGGGCGGCGGCGGAATCGGCCGACGTCACCTTTGTGATGGTCGGGCATCCCCGCGATGTTCGCGAGGTGGTGCTGGAGGCCGACGGCGCGCTGGCCGGCTGTCGCGAAGGCGCCCTTCTGGTCGACATGACCACCAGCCAGCCGGCGCTAGCGGTTGAAATTGCGCGTGACGCGGAGCC
>JBGSYU010000184.1:0-3257 GCA_041750715.1 Lacipirellula sp. | reverse complement strand
CACGCGGATCGTGGATGGTCGTGCACTCATCCTCGATTACGGCATCGAACAGGCCGATGGAAGCTGGGTGCTCGCCTCCGATCCGGCGACCATCTATGCCACCCGCGCCGATATCCTCGACGAGATCAATTCGACCGACGATTCCACCTATCGCGTCGAGCTGCTGACCCCGGCGCAGTTCCACTTCGCCGCCGCACCCACGAGCGACGCGGGCGACGCCGTGCTCGACTATCTGACCGGTTGGAAGCGGAGCCGCCGCGCAGCGGCGGCGAACAACGACAATCACAAAAGGACATGGCGCAAAGCGCCATTCCGCCGTGCGATGCGGGAGTTTGCGG
This sequence comes from Lacipirellula sp., assembly GCA_041750715.1. Classification (GTDB taxonomy): domain Bacteria; phylum Planctomycetota; class Planctomycetia; order Pirellulales; family Lacipirellulaceae; genus Lacipirellula. The sequence goes on along the minus strand of JBGSYU010000184.1, from coordinate 2,919 downwards.
CCAACGATAATTGCCCGCGGGAAATTGTGACCCCTGGCCATGATATGACTTTCCTACAGGAACTTATGACGGTGTGGTCGTGCTGCGGAATGGGGTCCGATCGGGGGAATTGCGCGCTTTCGGGCGGCGAATCACGAAAACACGCGGCAGTTGATTCGCTGGAGCGCCAAGACCCACGTGTGCGTGGGAGGCGGCGTGATGGCTGATGAAGTCTGGGTCAGCGGATTGCTGAGTAATCACAAACTGCAGTTACAGCTGGGTATACGGAAAAAGTATTTTGGCCATTTGTGGTATCCAAGAAAGCTAGATGCTTCCCATGCCATTCCGGAAGCAGTCGCAGCACTGCGTCAGCATAAAGACGGCCACGCGCTGCGCCGCGAACAGTTTCCCGAAGCGATCGCGGTCGATGACGAGGAAGAATTCGCCACGACGGGCGATATGCTAAGTCTCGGTGGCTTCTACGCCGTCAGACAGAAGCTTGCGGATGTGTTCGCGCGGTTCAACCTCGGCGATGGCGGTCTGATACCGGTTCCACTTTACAAAGCGGATTTGGAGACACCCTGGCCCAAGCAGTATTACTGGCTGAATTTCGGCCCACACAAGGATACGTTCTTGCCAGAGGCGAGTGAGCATATCCGCTATATATACATGGATAAGAAAACCGGGGTCGAAACTCTCAAATATATTGGCCCTCCGAACGATGGGTTGATCGCCGTTACCGACAACGCGCTCGAAGGCCCCGATCTTTGGGTGGAAGCTCGGCTTTGGCACAAGATATTTCTAAGCGGCGGATTGGCGCGGGCGCTCATTGCCGCCGAACCGAATGTCGATCTCAAATTGTTTCGCGCACGCGTCGTGGAGAGTGAATGATGGGTAAGAGCCTTCTTGAATTTCAGCTCCATCATCTGTTTCCGCGCGAACTTTCAGGGTTAGATGAAACTGACGATATTACGCTGCTGCTGAAACGTGTCGGCTTTGAAATTGAATCGCAGGGCAACAAGCGCGCTCTGTTCGCCTTCGCCGATTTGCGGGATGCGTTTCGCAATGCGCCGTCCAATATCCGGGCCGTGCTGCGCCGCGCCGGGTTTGGTGAGAACACTCATCTGGGCGACCATAGTGGTTACAACGATTTTGTAATCGACGCGTTGGCAACGATCGCCGCACGCGCCAACGCTGGCGAGCTTACCCCACAAGGCCAGAAATACGCCGTCTTCGACTTGCTCCGGTTCGTCGATGACATCGCGCAAAACGGCGATGTGATGATCAACGGAACCCCGGAAGGCACATTCCTCAGCCTGTGGGACGGTTGGTCTGGCAACAAGACCTACAATGATCTGCCGTTGTGGCAAGCGGCTGAAATCGAAACCAAGATCACCGAATATTCCGCGAAGCCCGTGACGGATGCCGACGCATCAGGAACGAGCAACAATCCTGAAGGACGCCTCTATGCGGTAGAGGAGCTATACCGGCAGGCCGAGGATGTGCTGGTGCCCGAAAAGCTAACCCATTCGCGCAAGATGCTCGACATGGGCAACGCTTCCGGCGCTGCCTATCCGCTGCTTTATGATCTCCAGAAATACTCGGCGACCCCGGTGCAGGGGGAACGTATTGTCGCGGAATCTCAGATCGCGAGATTATGGGCCGAACTCGACGGCGTTTTCGATCTCGAACTGATAATCGACAAAGCCGAAGAATTCTTCGGCGTGATGAAAGAGTTTGGCAGCCTGCTCGTGGACCATATCGGCGAGGTAGGTGAGAGCGCGCTACAAGCCGCGGCCAAGTCAATTAACGCGATGCTGGTTGGTGTTGGCGGAGGCGTTATTGGCGATCTCGTCGAGTTTCTCAACGTCGCGTATGAACCGCTGAAGAAGGGCATTTCGACGGGCGACTGGTCTGACTTTGGCGACACTGTGGTTCAGTATGGCGCTGCGGTGGTCTTCAGTGCCGTACTTGTGACCGGAAGCGTTGCTGTCGCGGCGGCGGTGGCCGGGCCGATCGCCGCCGCTTTTGTCGGTGCGGGATGGGCTGTTTGGGGCCTAGCGGATGCGGTCACGAATGGCGCGGAGCTCATTGACAAGATCACTGCCGATTTGGCCGACGCGATCGAGAAGGCGCGCGATACGATCGAGGAGCTGGCGGGCGATATCGACAAGTCGGTCGGCGTCATCATGCGTATCGTCGGCAATGCGCTCGATGTCGATTTCAGCTCGCCGGTGTTTGCCGAGATCGGTTTTGGCCCCTCGCTGACCACCCGCTATCTGGTCGATCCGCTGGCTGCGAACCTGCCCGACGGAATCGAGGGCAGCGATGAAGGCGAATGGTTCTTCGGCAAGAACAACGCTTGGATCGACGCCAAGGGTGGTGACGACGAGATTTACGTCCGCCATGTCGCGCAAGCCTTCGGCGGGGAGGGTGACGATATCGTCGCCGGCGGCGTCGCGCGGTCGATCGAGGCGGGTCAGCGGATCGATCCCGGTGACCCGAACTCGCCATTGGCCGAGCAGGACCTCACCATGTTGCTCGACGGAGGCAAGGGCAACGACTGGGTTATAACGGTTGGCGGTGAGAGGGCGACAACTGCCGGTGGTCTGGGCCGCGACTGGATCTACAACACGTCCGACGGCGGGGTGATCTACGGCGATTACGTCAGTGGCCTGAGTCCGGAAGGCCAGCCAGCCGAAGACTCCGCCGCCAACTCCGACAACATCTGGTACGCACCCAACGTCAAGGTGATGGATGCGCAGCACAGCGACGTGCTGAAGTTCTACGGCCTGACGATGACCGGCGGCGATGCCAATGGCGGCTTGCTGGCCTCGGCGTTGTTCAACGGCGCGCTGGGGGCGGTGGCGGGGGCTGCCAACTTTGCGTTCTCGGGCGGCGACTGGCGCGCGCAGGTCTATTCGGATCATCTGCTGCCGT
>JBGSYU010000183.1:0-3971 GCA_041750715.1 Lacipirellula sp. | reverse complement strand
GGCAGTATAATCGCCCGTTTGCCATTTCAAGGAGTATTCGCCGTGGCCATTCGCGTCGCCATCAACGGTTTCGGTCGCATCGGACGCCTGACGTTCCGAAACCTGCACGCCCGCTCGAAGGAATTCGAGGTCGTGGCCATCAACGACCTGACCGACAACCAGATGCTGGCCACGCTGCTGAAGTACGACAGCACGCACCGCCGCTTCGAGGGCAAGGTCGACTACGACGAGCAGAATCTCATCGTCGACGGCAAGAAGATCAAGGCGCTCGCCGAGAAAGACCCGTCGAAGCTGCCGTGGAAGGACTTGGGCGTCGACGTGGTCGTCGAAAGCACTGGCTTTTTCACGAAGCGCGCCAAAGACGGCGCCCCTGGCTACGACTCGCACCTCGCCGCCGGCGCCAAGCGGGTCGTGCTGAGCGCCCCCGCCGACGACGGGGCCGATCTGACCTGCGTGCTGGGCGTGAACGACGACCAGCTTAAGCCCGAGCTGAAGTGCATTTCCAACGCGAGCTGCACGACGAATTGCCTGGCCCCGGTCGCGAAGGTGCTCCACGAGAAGTTCGGCATCGTGAAAGGCCTGATGACCACCATCCACGCCTACACGAACGATCAGCGCGTGCAGGACATGCCGCACAAGGACCCGTATCGCGCCCGCAGCGCCGCTCAGAACGTCATTCCCACGTCGACCGGCGCCGCGAAGGCCGTCGGCCTCGTGCTACCGGCGCTCAAGGGGAAGATGACCGGCATTTCGCTCCGCGTGCCGATACCCACCGGCAGCGTGGTGGACCTGACGACGCTCATGGCCCGCGATGTGACGGCCGAGGAGGTCAACGCCGCGATGAAGGCCGCGTCCGAGAGCGGTCCGCTCAAGGGCTATCTTGCTTACACCGACGACCCGATCGTCTCGACCGACGTCATCGGCGATCCGCACAGCTCGATCTTCGCCGCGCCGTGGACGCAGGTGATGGACGGCAACCTGTTGAAGACCGTCAGTTGGTACGACAACGAATGGGGCTATAGTTGCCGCACGGCCGATCTGATCGCGAAGATTGGGAAATTTAACTAGCTCGCCTCAAAGCAAGTTGTAACGGCTGTCATCCTGAGCGCAGCGAAGGAACTAGCGTGATTCTAGATTCTTCGCTGCGCTCAGCATGACGTGATATCGCGGCACACGACCAAGATACGCTCTAACGTTCCGGCATCCAAGCGGGACGTGATTCTGTGGCGGCGGCCGACTTGGAACTACGCTTCCAGGTTGGACTGCCGCCCCTGGCGGAAGCCGACGCCACTCGCGGCTGCGCGGCGTCGATCGGCTTAGTGGTCCAGCCGCCGCGCTTCTGAGGAGCCGTCGTGGCAAAACTCTCCACGCGATCCTCGTCGATCCGCACGGTCGATGAACGCCACTGGGGCTTAGGGGCCTTCGCGGCGGCGGTGTTCTCGGTCACAGTCGTTAGCGTCGCCGCTTTGGCCGTATCCGGCGAAGTTTCACCGACGTCGGACGAGGCGAGTACGGCGTCCGGCGGCAACTCTGCCATGGAGATAAGTTGGGCCGAGTCGAATTGATAGGGATCGTCGGCGGGGGTGAGCAGCTTCGCGCCGTTTTCGTCGGCCACGCGGGCCCAAAGTTCGAGTTCGCCGTCCGGCAACTCACCCGTGGTTAGCGGCAGTTCCAGATGCAAGCCGTCGCCAAGTTGCGACGACTGCCATGCGGCGGCCGTCTCGTCGGCGGTGAAGTCCCAACGCTCGAGCCGCTTCAGCGCGCCCGCCGCGTTGCGCGACATGATCATTAGCGACGCGGCGCCGATGGCGTCGACCGGCTCATCCGTCGCATTGAGCGCTTCGACGACCACCAAGAGGCTTCCCGGCGATTTGCCGTCCTCGGCAGGTTCGGCGAAAACCCGGCGAACCTTGAGGCGCTCCGCGGTCAGCCGTGGAGCGTTCACCTCAGGCGCGGCCAGTCGCGGTTCGCTGAGAGGCGCTTCCGCCGATTGAGCTTGGGCGTCGGCGGACGCGGCTGGCTCCACGGCGGAGAGTTCCGCGTCTGCTTGGTAATCGACCGGATCGGGAATTAGCAGCGACGCTTGCGCGCCGATGTCTGGCGGCAATGTCGGCGCCGCCGCGACCGCGGTCGCGTTCTTGCGTTGAGCAGTCCCCAACTCCGACCCGATTTCGAGCGCCGGCGCTTCCATTTCTTCTGGATTCACAGGCTCTGGCGCGGCGTCTTGTTGCGGATCTGCCGCCGGAGCGTCTGCTGCCGGCGTCCCGCGCGCCGGCGCAGCATTTAATGACGGAGCAGCGGGCTTGTTGCGGCCATTCAGCGGGAGCATGGGCCGTTTGACCGGATCGTCATCGAGCGACGGCTCGCGTAACGGTCCCTTCGACGTTCCCGACTTGCTCGTGGTCGAAGTGGTCGAAACCGCTTGGCACTGGACCATACGGGCGTGCCGCAGCTTCTCGGAGTATTCGACGAGGTAGTCTTCCAGCTCGTAGATGTAGTCTTCCTGCTGCCTCAGCTCTCGCTCCAGCACGTCGACCTGCGCATTGTCGAGATTGCGACAGCCGGCGACCGCGGCGAACGCGAGGCAGGTACACAGACCGAGCGTCGATCGAATTGGAGCAGTCTGCACAGCCATCCTTGGCTCGCTTGGCGTTGAATAGACTTCCCCGAACTGGCCCGCCGCGGGCGCACTCGATGCGCGCAGCCGCAGTCAGTCCGACGAACGCAAAGCGTGAAATAAGAGATGCCGCCCGCGGCGTCAAGCGGATTCAGCGCGGCGCCAGCATCCGCCCAGCTTCCTGTCATTCTGAGCGGAGCGAAGAATCTAGCGCTAGGCCAGATCCTTCGCTCCGCTCAGGATGACTTGCGTAGGGGAGACCAACTTCGATTTAGGCGCCGATCTTCGCGACCACCCGGTCGATAATGCGGTATTCCTGGGCCTCTTGGGCGCTCATGAAGTGATCGCGATCGGTGTGCTTTTCGATCTGCTCCATCGTCTGACCGGTGTGTTCGGCGAGGATGCGGTTGAGCTTTTCCTTGGTCTTCCGGTACTCGGCGGCGTGAATCATGATATCCTCGGCCGTCCCTTCCATGCCGGCGGAGGGTTGGTGGATCATGATCCGCGAGTTCGGCAGGGCGAACCGCTTGCCGTTGGCGCCGGCCGCTAGCAGCACGGCCCCCATCGAGGCCGCCTGGCCGATGCAGTAGGTCGCCACGTCGCAGGTGACGAACTGCATGGTGTCGTAGATCGCCATACCGGCGGTGACGCTGCCGCCGGGAGAATTGATGTAGATGTGGATGTCCGCCTTGGGATCGTCCGACTGCAAGAACAACAGTTGCGCGACCAACGCATTGGCCACGTCATCGTTGATGCCCGAGCCGAGCATGATGATGCGGTCCTTGAGCAGCCGGCTGTAAATGTCCATGGCCCGCTCTTCGCGGCCGGACTTTTCGATGACGTAGGGTATGAGGGGCATATGGTTACGTCCGTTCTTTATGTTTTGCGACAGCCGTGAGTCAAATGACGAATGACGAAATCCGAATGACGAATGAACTCAATACCTTCGTCATTCATGCTTCGTCATTCTCCTCAATCGTCGTCTTCCGCGTTCTCGCTGCCCGGCGGCTTGGTCAGCAGGTCGTCGACGATGCCGAAGGCCTTCGCTTCCAGCGCGGTCATGTAGTAGTCGCGGTTGATCGCTTTGGCGATCTCCTCGTGGGACTTGCCGCAGTGGGAGGCGAGGATTTCGTTCAGAGCGTGGCGGGTTTTGATAATTTCGCCAGCCTGAATCTCGATGTCTGAAACCTGCCCGCCGACGCCGCCGTGGGGCTGGTGAATCATGACCTTCGAGTGCGTCAGGGCGTACCGCTTGCCCTTGGCGCCGCCGGCGAGCAGCACGGCCCCGCCGCTGGCCGCGAGGCCGACGCAGTAGGTGGCCACGGCGGGCGAGATCATTTGCATGGTGTCGTAG
>JBGSYU010000182.1:0-1883 GCA_041750715.1 Lacipirellula sp. | reverse complement strand
GCCGCGCAGCTCGAACGCGATCCGCAATTGCTGGAAGGCCGAAATGCGGATGTAACGATCCTGTTTGCCGACATTCGCGGCTTCAGCCGCGTGAGCGAACGGCTCGGCCCCGCGCGAACGATGGAGTGGATCCAGGACACGATGGGCGCCCTGTCCGATTGCGTGCTCCAGTTCGACGGCGTGCTGGTCGATTACATCGGCGACGAACTGATGGCGATGTGGGGCGCCCCGGCGCCTCAGGCGAATCATGCCGAGCTGGCCTGCCTCGCCGCACGAGAGATGATGGCGGCGTTGGCAGAGATCAACTCGCGCTGGCAAGCGGAACTTGGCGGACCGATTCATCTCGGCATCGGCCTCAACTCCGGCATCGCGCGGGTCGGCAACACAGGCTCAAGGCATAAGTTCAAATACGGCCCGCTGGGCGACGTGGTGAACGTCGCCAGCCGCGTGCAGGGCGCCACGAAGTACCTGGGCGCCGACTGCCTGATCACCGGCGAAACGCTCAGCCACCTTCCGCCCGGCGCCACGGTCCGCCGCCTGGCCCGCGTGCGGGTGGTGAACATCGAGCACCCCGTCGACCTGTACGAAATTGTCGCCGAGCCGCCGGCCGATTGGCAGCAGCGCTGCGCTCGCTACGACGAAGCGCTCTCGGCGCTGGAACGAGAAGCGCTGCAGCAAGCCGCGAATTACGCCAAGCTCCTCGCCGCCGACTTCCCCGACGACGCCGCCGCCAACGCGTTGTGCCGCCGCGTAGTCGCCGCGGCTGGGGAGGGGTTAACCGGAGATACGAGCGTGTGGAAGCTGCCAGGTAAATGAATGGCATTTGTCATCGTCTGCATTCTGTCGCCAACTCGATTTTTGGCGACAGAAATCGTAACTTCTTTCGAGGGTGCAAGTTGAGGTTCATTGATTGAGGGCTGCGCGGCGAATGAGCCGTCGTTGAACAAAATTTAGCCCCGGGCTTTGCCCGGGGGTAGCGTAGCCTACAGGAAAATCTTCCGTAATCCGAGCCGACCCCCGGCCAGAGGCCGGGGCTGCAAATGCTCATTCGCTGCGCAGCCATCATGAATTGCGACAATGAGCGACGGCGACCGCGACAGATGGTTTATCGGCGCGCGCTGAGCGAACATCGCTGAAATCGGCGCTGGCCGGCGACGCTACTCGCACTTGGGATTTGTTGTCAAAGAACATCGCGCGCATTGCTGGCGCATCAGTGATCCGAGCCTAGCAACTTGCGCGGCCATATTCAGCAATGATTTCTGCGAGGGAGTGATTGTCACTATCCTACGGGAGGCGTCGACGCAACGGCCATCCCGTTTCCGGTTCAAAGCAATCGCATCTATCCCTTTGGCCGATCGCCGACAGCCGAAAGCCGACAGCCTTAAACTCGCCGTTCACAGCCGGTCGAGCGGGCTGGTCACTCCACAGGCGCCGCGCTCGAGGACGTGCGTGTAAATCATCGTCGTCGATACGTCGGCATGTCCCAGCAGTTCTTGCACCGTGCGGATGTCGGCGCCAGCTTCCAGCAAGTGCGTGGCGAACGAATGGCGAAACACATGGCAAGTGACCCGCTTGGCCAAGCCGGCCCGGCGGGCGGCGGCCGTTACCGCACGGCTAATCGAGTTCTCATGCGCGTGATGCCGTCGCAACGCGCCGCTACGGGGATCGCGGCTGAGTTTCGCCGCCGGGAACACGTATTGCCACTCGAGCGATCGCTCGGCGGCCGGCAGCTTCCTGGCGAGGCTTGCCGGCAGGTACGCGGCGCCGGCGCCGCGCCGTAGGTCGCCCGCATGAAGTTCCGCCGCCCAACCGATCTGTCGACGTAGCGAATCGCCGCACCGCGACGGCAGCGGCACGGCGCGGTCTTTGTCCCCTTTCCCCTC
>JBGSYU010000181.1:0-8137 GCA_041750715.1 Lacipirellula sp. | reverse complement strand
ATCGCGGAACTGGCCGTGGCGAACGGCGCCTCCGACCTGTGGAAGAACCTGCCGGTGCTCGTCGTCATCCTGGCCGGCGGATTTACGACGAACCTCCTCTGGTGCGTTTTTCTGAATCTTCGCAACCACTCCAGCGGCGATTACCTCGCCCGCTCAGCGCCCGTTGCACCCGACGCCGCTCAAGCCGCGCCAATCGCCGAACGCGTGCCGCTGCTGGCCAACTACCTGCTGTGCGCCGTCGCCGGCACGCTGTGGTACTTGCAGTTCTTCTTCTACGGAATGGGTTCCACCAAAATGGGCAAGTACGATTTCTCCAGTTGGACGTTGCACATGGCCAGCATCATGGTGTTCGGCACGCTCTTGGGCGTTTATCTCTCCGAGTGGAAAGGCGTCGGCGATCGGACGTATCGTTTGATGAAGCTGGGTCTGACTGTGCTCATCGCGTCGACGGTGGTTATCGGCTACGGTAACTACCTCGCCAAAGGAGATACGCTTTCGCCAGCGGCGGCTGCCGGTGAAGCGATTCTCTCGACGAATCCCCGCGACAGCGTGTTGCGGGATGCGGACGCGTTTGCGTTTAGAACATCGACGACGACGGCAGAGAAGGAGTGAGTAGTGTTGCCCAACGGGAGAGCATTATCGAAATCGTTTGCGGTGATCTTGCTCTGCGCGCGAATGGCAGGGGCGGCGCCGGCGGTCGTCGTCGCGCCGAATGCGAGCGACATTGAGAAACTCGCGGCGAGCGAGTTGTGCGGATACTTGCAGAAGCTCTTCGGGATCGAGGTACAGCCGACGACATCGGCGCCGTCGTCCGCCGATACGACGTTCCTCATCGGCAACCCGACGACCAACGCCTCGATTCCCGTGGCGAAGTTTCCCGAGGTCTCCGATCAGGGAATCGTGCTCAGTTCGATCAAGCTCAACGGTCGCCCCGCTTTGATCGTCGGCGGCGGAAGTCCGCGCGCGGCGTTGTGGGCCGTCTATGAATTAGCCGAGCGTTGGGGCGTGCGGCATCTTCTCCACGGCGACTATATTCCGGCGCAGCGATCGTTCGCGATGCCGTCGCTCGACGTGAAGGAAGAGCCGGCGCTGCGCGTGCGCCAGTGGCGCGTCCTGAACGAGCACGCCATGGGCCCGATCTCCTGGGGCGTCGCCGATTATCGACCGCTTATCGATCAACTCGCCAAGCTGCGCTTCAATCGCCTGCTGCTTTACATTTGGCCGGGCCAACCGTTTTTGCCGCTCGAGCATCGGGGCATTCGCCAAACGTCCGGTACGCTGTTCTTCGGCAACCGCTACCCGATTACCGACGACATGATCGGCCGGTCGCTCTTCGGGGACGAGCAGGAGTTCTGGAACCCCGATCTCCCACTACCTGGCGATGACCCGGAGGCGCTTACCGCGGCGGCCGTCAAACACGTTCGGAGTCTCATCGACTACGCCAAACGGCGCGGCATGGACTGCGTAATATCGGCGACGCTCACGGAGTTTCCGCGCGAGTTCAGGCCGCTTCTCGAACACACGCGGCCGGTCGACATGGTCGGTACGCCAACGATCGGCCCCGGCCCTGAGACGGACGTGGACGATCCAGTTCTCGCCGGGCTTGCGAGAGCCGTGCTGGAAACAACGATCAACACTTATCCTGCCGCCGACTACATCGCGCTCGATATGCCCGAGTGGCGCGAGTGGGTAAGTCAGTACGAGCGCGCCTGGAAGGCGCTGGACGGCAAGTACGCCCTTGGCGATAAGCGCTCGCTGGAAAGCACGCTCGCCGCCGCCCGAAAGCGACACGACTATCCGGGCGGCCCTGAACGCGCGGTCAACGAGGTGAAGGCCGACGTCGTCGCACTCTATTTTTACGACAAGCTTATCTCCGAACCGCGGTTTCAATCAGCGCGGAAGAAATTTGTCCTGAGTACGGTGGCGGAGGAGCTGTTTCCGATGCTCGCCCGCGTACTGCCGGAGGGGTCGGAGACGCTCAACTTCGTGGATTACACGCCGTCGCGGATCGTGAAGCGGCGAAACGTGCTGAAGGACATGCCCGCAAAAAAAATCCCCTCGGTCCTGATCTACACGCTGCACGACGACAACGTCGGCGTGCTGCCGCAGCTCGCCACCCATTCGTTGGCGGAGCTGACCAAGGACATTCGAGAGCAGGGTTGGGCTGGTTTCTCCACACGTTATTGGCTGCTCGGCGATCACGATCCGTGCGTGGCGTATCTGGCGCGTGCGGCGTGGGATGCGAAGGTCACTCCGGTGGAGGTTTACCGCGATCAAGTCGCATGCGTCTGCGGCGATGAGGCCGTCGACGACATGCTCAAGGTGTTTAGCGAAGTCGAAGCCGCGACGGAAACGCTCGAATGGCACGGCCTGGGGCTCACGTTCACCGTCCCGGGCATGATGATGAAGCACTGGACGCCGGGGGGACTTTCGCCCGAGCTGAAGTGGGTCAGGCCGCATTATCAAGCGGCGCTTGACGCGGCGCAAATCGCGTTGAGCAAGACCACGCCTGCGGGCAAGCCCTACATCGACTATTGGGTCGGCCGGCTGGAGTTTGGCATTCAGTACATGGACGCCGTCGAAGCCGTTCGCAGCGCGGCGACCGCAGAGGCGAGCGGCGATGCGGTTGGCGCTCAAGCCGAGGCGGTGCGCGCCCTCGACCTGGTTACGCGGGCGCTTGAATCGTTTGCCCGAGTCGCCCGCGATCGTTCCGACAAAGGCGCGATCGCCGTGATGAACGAGTACGTCTACCGCCCGTTGCGTGCGAAGGTCGCCGCCTTGAACCAGAATGTCGCCGCCGCGCAACCCGCGGTCCAGGCCGTCGATTTCCAATCGACGATGGTCTACCAGTCAAAGCAGCGCCCGAGCTACACCTCCTGGGCGTCTTTTTTCCCCGGCGAGCGCGGGCAATGGTATCTCGCCTGCGAGGAAGTGACCACGCCCGACGAGCCTCGCCCCAAAGCCCCGAGGCAGTGGGTCTACGAGATGAGCCTGCCGCGCGGTTACGACAAATCGAAGTATCGCATGGAGCAGGTGCTGCTCGAATCGAACGACAACCTCGACACTTGGAACGTGATTTCGCGCGAAGATTCCCATGCAAGCGGCGGATCGTTTGCACAGGCCCGGACGAAGGACGGAACTTTCTTGCGGTTCAACTGGGCGTGCTATTCCATGGATCCGGCGGTAAAGACGAACGAGATTTACTCGCGTTCGACCGACGGCGGCCAGACGTTCCAGAAGATGCCGCCGCCGGTCAGCGATCGATTCGCGTGGTATCCGCAGCGCCTGCGCACGCTGCGGGACGGCACGCTCGTCCTCTGCGCGCCGCGCGCCGCCAAGTGGGGCGAAGGCAGCGACTATCCCATTCGCGCCGCGACTAAGCTCGACGTCGTCAGCGACATGGAGATGATGCTCTTCTTCTCACACGACCAAGGAAACACCTGGTCCAACCCCCTGCCAATCTTCAGCGGCGAGAGCCTCTCGGAAACGGACTTCGTCGAGCTACCCGACGGCAATCTGCTGTTCGTCAACAACAGTGTCTTTGCCACGCCGGGTCGCCAGTTCGTCTATCGCGACGGCACGCGCTTCACGCCAGGCCCGCTGGAGCGAGTGAAGTTTGGCGCCGTTCCGGAGACGGTTTGCCTCACCGACGACGGCCTTATGATTGGCTGTCATCGCCCCGGAACTTATTACTGGTCAACCGATCTCGGCCAGAATTGGGCGCCGCTGGACGGCGCGCCGGCGTCGATGGAAGTCTATCAGCCGTGGATTCAATATCTCGGCGACGGAAAAGTGGCGTGCGCCGGGCATTACGGCGCTGACGACCCGATCGGCGGGCGCGATCAGTCGATTAACCTGCACACGTTCCATGTAAAGCTGCACCAGAAGTCGACTCCCGCAAAGCTCTGGATCGAGCGCGGATTCGACGACGCGACAGAATCCTTCCTCAACAGTTACACCATCTCGCTCTCGGCGGGCGACATGCCGCTGGCCGACAAGGAAGTGGAAGTCTGGTGCGTCGCGCGAGATGCACCCGGCTACGATTCGTTTAATAGCCAGCCGCTCGCCGAGCGTATGAAGCAGGGTGGAAAGTCCGTCACCATCCGCACCGACGACGCGGGCTTGGCGAAGCTCGAACTGCCGGAGTTCAACGGCATCGCCGACATTCACGCGAGCTACCAGCTTGTCATCCAGTTCAACAAGGACGGACAATACCCGGAATACCGTTCGGCCTCGCTTCCCCAGCTCGAATATTATGCCAACAACGGGCTCGACCCGTGACGCATCCATGAAGTCGAACGCGATTCGCAATCTGCGCCAAAAGCTTGCCGGCGATCAACCGGTGTACGGACTATGGGTGACCATGGAAAGTCCCAGCATCACCGAGATGGCGGTCGCCGTGGGGCTCGACTGGGTCGTTATCGACGCGGAACACGGGCACCTCGATTGGAAGGAGATCGTCGAACACGTCCGCGCCGCCGTTCGCAGCGATACCGTGATGCTGGTGCGACTGGCGGAAAGCAACATCGGCCTGGTGAAACGGGCGCTCGATATCGGCGTGGACGGCGTCGTCATTCCGTGGGTCGAAACGGTCGACCAACTTCGCCAGGCCGTCGCATTCGCCAAGTACCCGCCCGAAGGCGTCCGCGGCATCGGGGCCGAACGGGCCACCGGCTGGGGGCAGTGCATGATCGAGCATGTCGCGGAAGCAAATGATAATGTCCTGGTCATTCCGATTATCGAATCCGTGCGCGGCGGCCAAAACATTGGCGAGCTGCTCGTGGTCGACGGCGTCGACTTGTTCTTCTTTGGCCCGGCCGACTATTCCAGCTCCGCCGGCTACCGCGGCCAGTGGCAGGGCCCCGGCGTTGCTGAGCAAATCCTGGCCGCTAAGGATCAGATTCGCGCCGCGGGAAAACAGTGCGGCGTCATCGCAGCCGGCGACGCGGATCTGGTCCAGCGTCGTGAGCAGGGCTTTCGCATGCTCGGCGTGGGGTTGGATGGAGGACTGCTGCTGCGAAGCCTTCGCGGGGCGCTGGCGGCGGTCGGCCGCGATCGCCAGATTAATGCGCTGCTTACGCCCAGCAAGGATCCGCTGCCGCTCGCCACGGCGAGACACCTGCGGAGACCGGCGGCGCTTGATCGGCCGCCGGAATCCTTCCGCCCCGACCGACCGGAAGTGATGAACGACGTGGGCAGCGGGCGCCTGCTGGAAATCCAACCCGGCGTGGTGTTCGAGTGTCTCGTCGGCGCTCACAACCAGGCGCGACAGCTCACGACCGGAATCGTCCGGTTCGATCCGGCCATTCACCTGGCCTACCACACGCATCCCTGCACCGAATCGATCACCTTGCTCGAAGGTTCGGCGGTCGTCGAAGTCGAGGGCCGCCGCTACCGGCTGGCGCCGTTCGATAACGTGGTGATCCCGCCGGGAGTGGCTCATGCCGTCGAAAACACCTCGAGGGCAGGCGGCGCCGCGTTTCATATCGCGTTTCCGACCGACGCCGTTTCGCGCGAACTGGTGGAAGCAAGCTACCCGCCGCAAACAATGTCCGACGATTCCACCGGCCCCGCAGCGCCTGGAACGGAACATCTCACGCGTTTCAATTTCGCAAACCGGCTCGACGTGGGCCTCGGCGCCACGTTCATCGACTACTTCAACGAAGAGCTGACGCCGGGGATCGAAATGAGCGGCGGCTACGGCCTGTTCCAACCCGGCGGCCGGCTGCTGGCGCACATTCACGATTTCGACGAGAGCATTTGCATTACCGAGGGCACCGCCAGTTGCGTCGTGGAGGGCAGACGGTACTCGATGAGCGACCGCTCGACCGCGCTGCAGCCCCGGGGCCGCGTGCATTACTTCATCAACGAGAGCCAAGAGCCGATGACGATGGTTTGGGTGTACGCCGGCGCAAAACCCGAACGAATCGTCGTCGATGAGCGCAATGCGACTACCGAGGGAAACCCTTGGAAAAACGCGAGGGACGCGACATGACGAGCACTTTTCAAGTCGCCCTGACCGCGGACTTTTACAACGCCGGCGGTGAGCCAAAATACGCCGACCTCGGCCTCGATGTGTTCGCGGCCCACTCAAACATTGTGGTGCGCTCGTTCGCCGAGCATCGTCCTCAGGTTGGCCCCGACCAACTCGCCGGCGCCAACGGCGCGATCGTGCTGACGCCCGCCATAACCCGCCATTCGGTCTCCGCCGCCGACGACCTGCTCGCGGTCGGTCGCTTCGGCGTCGGCTACGATGCAGTCGACGTGCCGGCATGCACCGACGCCGACGTGCTGGTGTACATCACCGCCGGCGCCGTCGATCGCTCGGTCGCCGAAGCGACCGTCGGCTGGATGATCGCGCTTTCGCATCACCTGCGTGCCAAGCACCGGTTGGTGAGCGAGGGGAAGTGGGACGAGCGCAGCGGATACATGGGCGGCGAACTACGCGACCGCACGCTGGGCCTCATCGGCCTAGGCGGCATCGCGCGAAAGGTGCTGGAGTTGCTCGCCGGCTGGGGCATGAACGCGCCGCTGGCGTTCGACCCGTACGCCGATCCGGCGGCGGCCGCGAAGCTCGGCGTTCGACTCGTCGAGCTCGACGAGCTGCTGCGGCAAAGCGACTTCGTCTCGGTTCATTGCCCGCTCACCCAGCAGACTCGCAATCTGCTCGGTGGCCGCGAGCTGGCGCTGATGAAGCCCAGCTCCTACCTGCTCAACACGGCCCGCGGAGGCATCGTCGACGAAGACGCGCTCTACGACGCCCTAAAGAATTATCGCGTCGCCGGCGCCGCCCTCGACTGCTTCGCCAAGGAGCCCGTGACGGAGCCGCATCGCTTTGGCGAGTTAGAAAACGTGCTGCTGGCGCCGCACTGCATCGCGTGGACGGGCGAGCTGTTCCGCGATATCGGCCGAGCCGCGTGCCAGGGCATGGTCGACCTCTCGCAGAAGCGCCGGACGCGCGGCGTCGTCAATCCCGAAGTGTTCGATCGTCCAGGATTTCAACAGAAATGGGACCGGCTGTGTCCATGAGGTGAAAGAATGAAGTATTCATTTTCCGAAGAACAACTCGCCGAGTACCGCCGCGAAGGATTCATCGTCGTCGAGCGGCTCTTCGACGCCGCCGACGTCGCGCGCGTCGACGCAACGATCCGCCAAATGACGGACGCGGCGCTCGCCGGCGGCGACTACAGTAAAGTGCTCGAGCTGGAACCCGAACCGGTCGACGGCCAGCGCGTGCCCCGCCGGGTCTTCAATCCCTACGATCAGCACGAAGTCTTCCGCTCGCTGGCCCACGACCCGCGCCTTCTCGACCGGATCGAATCGCTCATCACGCCGAACTTCAACCTTCAACACAGCAAGCTGAACATGAAACCGGCGAAAGTCGGATCGGCGGTCGAATGGCATCAAGACATGGCCTACTTTCCGCACACCAACGACGACCTGGTGACCACGCTGGTGTATCTCGACGACGCCACCGAAGAGAACGGTTGCTTGCAGGTGCTGCCGCGGCATCATACGCATTACTTCGACCATTCGGGGGCCGACGGACGTTTCGCCGGCATGATCACCGAAGACCTGAGCAACTTCGGCAAGCCGAAGAGTCTGCCCGCCCCGGCCGGCAGCGCGATCTTCATGCACTGCATCACGCCGCATTCGTCGCTGCCGAACCGATCGACACGCGCACGGCGGACGCTCATCTACGAGTACCGCGCCAACGATGCGTTCCCCATTTACTACGGCGAGATGACCAACCTCGCCGAGGCCAGCTTCCGCCTAGTCCGCGGCAAGCCGGCCCGTACGGCCCGCTTCGGCGGACCGCCGCCGCCCATCCCCAACGTCGGCAAATACGCCTCGCTGTACGAACTGCAAAGCCAGGCAAAAACCGGCTCCACCTAACGGGAACGCGACGATGAACGGGCGGTTACAAAACCAAGTGGCCTGGATCAGCGGCGCCGCCTCCGGCATGGGCGAGGGCATCGCCCGACTGTTCGCGCGCGAAGGCGCCGCCGTCGCGCTCGTCGACCTGCAGGCCGCGAAGGGTCGCTCGATCGCGCAGCAGATCAACGACGACGGCGGCCGAGCCACCTTTCTCGAATGCGACGTGCAGCGCGAAGAGCAGGTGCGCGACTCAATCGAG
>JBGSYU010000180.1:0-6274 GCA_041750715.1 Lacipirellula sp. | reverse complement strand
GACAACCTGATGATCGACAGCCACCGGGCGATCCTGGATCGAGTGCATCCCCAGCACGCCGCTTTGCGGCGGGTTGACGATCGGCGTCGACAGCAAGGAGCCGTAGACGCCGCCGTTGGTGATGGTGAAGGTGCCGCCTTGGAGCTCATCGACGCGGAGGGCGCCGCTCTGCGCTCGCTTGGCTAAGTCTTCAATCGCCGCCTCGACCTGGGCGAAGCTCAGCGTTTCAGCATTCCGCAGGACGGGAACGACCAACCCGCGCTCGCTGCCGATCGCGACGCCGATGTCGTAGTAACGGCGATAGACGATCCGGTCGTCCTCAATCACCGCGTTGAGCTCGGGGCATTGCCGCAGAGATTCGATGGTCGCCTTCACGAAAAATGACATGAAGCCCAGCTTCACGCCGTGACGTTTCTGGAAGGCTTCGCCAAATTCCGAGCGAAGCTGCTTGACCGCGGACATGTCGATTTCGTTGAACGTCGTCAGCAGTGCGGCGTTTTCCTGCGCTTCGACGAGCCGGGCGGCAATGCGGCGGCGAACGGGACTTAACGGAACGGAGTCCTCCAGCCGATCGGGTTGCCTCGCGATCTTCGGCGGCGCGGGCGCGGCCTGCCGAGTTTTCGGAGTCTCGGGCTGCGGCTTTGCCTCGGCCTTGCGTTTGGGATGGCGATCGACGACGGGTCCGCTTTCGCTGGCGGCGGGTGGTTTTCGTTCGGGGGTTTCTTCGGCAGGTTCTGCGGGAGACGGCGTTTGGGTTTGTTTCTTGGCTGGTTGCTTATCGACTGGGGGCGGGGCGGGGCGGAGGGACTCGACCGCTGAAGCGGACTCGCCGGCAGACTCGGCTTCGGACTCGCCAGCCGACGGCGCCTTTACTCCGTCTTCGATGTGTGCGATCACTTCGCCGACTTCGGCGACGTCGCCCGTCTGCTTGAGTATCTTCGCAAGCACGCCGCCTGTGGGCGCCGCCACGTCGAGCGTGGCTTTGTCCGACTCAAGCTCGACGAGTCCCTCATCGAGCGCGATTGAGTCACCTTCGGCCTTGTACCATTTGCCGATGTAAATCTCGGAAACCGACTCGCCGATGGCGGGGACTTTTAGTTCAATGGGCATGGCTTCGTTGGGTCAGTCGTTCGCGCACGCAATTTGGAGGGTTGTCACACCAGCAGGTCATTCTGACCAGCAGGACGTTCTGACCAGCAGGTCATTCTGAGCGGAGCGAAGAATCTGGCGTCATTCTAGATTCTTCGCTTCGCTCAGAATGACGCCGCGCCACCTAAAAGCTTAGCTTAGTCCCCGCGAAGTGCGCGGTCGACCAACTCGGCCTGTTCGCGCTCGTGAGCCGTCTTCGAGCCGGTGGCGGGGGTGGCCGAGGCGGGGCGACTGATGCACCGCAGCGGATACCGCTGGCAGAGACTATCGTCCCACATGGCCCGAATGAAACGCCAAGCACCCATGTTCTCCGGCTCTTCTTGCACCCAAACCAGCGGCGTTCCCTTGGGCAACGGGGCGAACGCCGCGAGCAACTGGTTGATGGGGAATGGGTAGAGCTGCTCGATGCGGATAATCGGCGGACCCTCGACGCCCAGCTCCTGCCGGCGTTGCCTAAGGTCGTAGTATACCTTGCCCGAGCAGAGCAGCACGCGGGTGTTCCTCTCCGTGAGGCGAGCGGCGGACTCCGGCAGGACGCTGTGGAATCGCCCGCGCGAAAGTTCCGCGAGCGTGGAGATGCATTCGCGACGACGCAACAGACTCTTGGGCGTCATCACAACCAGCGGCTTCCGCCAAGGACGGATCACCTGGCGTCGCAGGCAGTGAAAGTATTGGGCGGGCGTCGTCGGGTAGACGACCTGCATGTTGTCTTCGGCGGCGAGCGTGAGGAATCGCTCCAGTCGCGCGCTAGAGTGCTCAGGCCCTTGCCCTTCGAACCCGTGCGGCAAAAGCAGCACCAGGCCGCTCAATCGGCGCCACTTGGCCTCGGCGCTCGCGATAAATTGATCGATCACAACTTGACCGGCGTTGGCGAAGTCGCCGAATTGGGCTTCCCACGCGACCAGTCCCTCGGGACAGTCGAGGCTGTAACCGTAGTCGAATCCCATCACGCCCGCTTCGGAGAGCGGGCTGTTGATGATTTCCACTGGACCCTGATCGGGCGACAGGTGAGCGAGCGGCATGTACTCGCGGCCGTCCTTCACATCGTGCATGACGGCATGGCGCTGGCTAAACGTGCCGCGCTGCGCATCCTGCCCGCTAACACGGATACGAACGCCTTCAAAGGCAAGCGTCGCAAACGCCAAGGCTTCGGCGGTAGCCCAGTCGAGCGGTTCCTGACCTCGCGACATTTGCCGACGGCGCTCCATCGCGCGCACGAGCTTCGGATGGATGTGAAAGTCCGCCGGAACGTGCGTCAGCTTTTCTAACAGCTCCGTCAGTCGCGCACGATCGACGCCCGTGACGACATTGGGCGCCTTTTCAACAGGTCCGCCGTAATACTTAGCCCACGGGCCGATCGGGGAGGGATTGGAAAGCTGAAAATCGCGACTCTTGGCGGCGGTGAAGTCGGCTTCCAGTTTGGCGTGCCGGTCCTTGGCAATCTGGGCGGCTTCCTCGGAACTTATGCCGCCTAGCGCCAACAACCGCTTCAGGTAGCCTTCGCGCACCGAGTTCTGGCTGGCGATCGACTGGTACATCAGCGGCTGGGTGAACGAAGGCTCGTCGCCTTCGTTGTGGCCGCGCAAGCGGTAACAGTACATGTCGATGACCGCATCGCGCTGGAATTCTTTGCGGAAATCGAGCGCGAGCCGCACCGCTTGGGCGACAGCTTCGGGGTCTTCACCGTTCACGTGGAAGATCGGTATTTGCAGCAGCTTGGCGACGTCGCTGGCGTAAACGCTACTGCGGGCGTCGTTGGGCGTCGTGGTGAAGCCAATCTGATTGTTGACGATCACATGCAGCGTCCCGCCGACGCGGTAGCCTTCCAGCTCGCTCATGTTCAGCGTTTCCTGCACCACTCCCTCGCCGGCGAACGCCGCGTCGCCGTGAATCAGAATCACCAGCCCGTGCCGCCGCTGCACGTCGCCGTAGCGATCCTGCTTCGCACGCATGCGGCCCATCGCCACGCCGTTTACGTACTCGAGGTGACTGGGGTTGAAGGCGAGCGAGAGATGCACCTGGTTGCCGGACGCGGTCGTCCAATCGCCCGAATAGCCCAGGTGGTATTTCACGTCTCCGGGGCCGGTTCGCTCGGGGGCCTCGACGTCCATGAATTCGCGGAACATTTCGCGAGGACTCTTGCCGATCACGTTCGCCAGCACGTTCAGCCGCCCGCGGTGGGCCATCGCCAGCACCACTTCGACGTTGCCGTCGTTGCCGGCTTTTTCGATGGCGAGGTCGAGCAGCGGGATCAGGCTCTCGCCCCCTTCGAGCGAAAAGCTTTTGGCTCCGGTGAACTTGGTTTGCAAGAATTGCTCGAACGACGCCGCGTCGGTCAGCCGGCGCAGGATCCGCAGTTGCTCGTCGCGCGAGAGTTCGATGCGGTTCTCGCTCTCCTCCATGCGGGTCTGCAGCCATTCGCGGACCACCAGATCGTCGATGTGCATGAACTGCACGCCGATCGCCCGGCAGTAAGTGTTTTGAAGCCAGCGTAGGATCTCGCGCAGCGTGCGCTTTCGCGGCCCCAGCATGGAACGGGTCGAAAATACCCGATCGTAGTCGGCGTCGGTGAAACCGTAATAAGCGGGATCGAGCTCCGGCGGCCGCGGCCGGGCCTGATCGAGCGGATCGATGTCCGAGATAATGTGGCCGCGAACCCGATAGTTGCGGATCAGTTGATCGACTCGTTCCTGGCGGGCGGCCAGGTCATTGGCCGTAGCGTGGCCGTTCAGGGCGACCGCCGCAAACGTCGGCGCCGCTGCCCGAGGCGAGTTGACGGCGGCATCCGAATGACCATTGCCGAGGCGCACAAAGAGCGTACGCCAGTCGGCGGGCGCCGCTTCCGGGTCGCTCAGGTAGTCGGCGTACAAACGTTCGACGAAGTCAAGACTTTGACTATCAACCTGAAGTTGCGGACTCTCAGCGTCCGCTGATGGGCTGGCCATGGTGGGTGCGTCGCGCGGGAAAGTAAGCTTCTGGTAGCAACAAGTATACCAAGCTTAGCCCCTAGACGCGCAGGGCGGGGGACGCGCCTGTCCGGCCGAGAGCCGCTAAGCCGCAAGCGGCGAGCCGCTTGCGGCTTAGCGGCTATTTGGGCACGACCGCGATGCCGTACATGTTGAACCCGCGAGACCTGATTTCTCCCTCGGGCGGATTGACCCCCCCAAGCCGCACGACGCCAGCAGAGGGAACGTCGCGACTCCAAATGGAGAAGGGGAAATCAATGCTTTCTCCGGCGCCGATCGCCGTCGCGTGGTCCTTATGCCAGATGGTCTTGGCGCCATCCAGGCCAATGTCGACCCCGGTGTCTCGGAAGTCTTTCCGTAGCCACTGCGGCGGCGACATGTTGTCGTCGAAGAAGACGTAGCACGTCGCGCGCCCGGCGATGGTGACGTCGACCGACAGATCGGAGATAAACTTGTCGTCGTTGAAGGGCATGATGTAATCGGCGTTGCGCAGAAAGTCGGGAATGCCGGCGCTGCCGTAGCCGTTCCATTGGTGGCTGCGGTCGACGAAGCACGGCGCGTCCTCGCGAAGCCCGCCGCGAACGATCTGGTAACATTTACTGCTCTCGCCGGCGCGAATGTGGTCGCTCACGTCGAGAATTACCGGCGCCCGGCGCTGCCGCCCGTAGTCGTCCCAGGCGCTGGACGGGAAGAAGTCGCCGCGCCGCACGGCCATCAGCCGCTGCGCGTTGCCGGAGTCGTCGACGACCAGCGCGTCGCCCTGCTGAAGCCGGCGCGTCCATTGCTCGGCGCTATCACCATCCGCCTGGGTCGTCGCGATTTTCTGCGGCTTCGTAAGATCCACGCTGCCCTGAAAGACGACGACCTGCGTATCGCCCTTTTCCGAGATGTCGACGCCGAATTCGGTGCCGAGGTCGACGATGCGGGCCTTGGGAGTATCGATCGTGAAGCCTTTGCCCGTTTCTCCGACAAGCGTCGTGACCCGTCCGCGAGAGCAGAGGATCGACTTGGGCGATGAAACCTGGAACTTGGCCGGGCCGAAGACCTTAACCTCGGCGCCGGAGAGGAAGGTGAGCTCGACCGTCCCTTTCAGGAAGTTGAACTCTTGGCCCACCTTCACCCCCGAGAGCAGACCGGCGGGAGTCGCGCCTTTCGCCCAGAAAACGTCCGAGACGGCGCGAACGGTGGCGATCGAGGGAGGTGAGGGAGCAGCTGCGGCGGCGACGACCGGCGTCGAGGTTTCGGCCCGTTCGTCCGACCGCAGGGCGCTCAACGCGAACACGCACGCCAGACTCGCGGCTATCGCAAACGCGGCGGCTCCAGCGAGTTTTATCCGACCGGCCTTACGCACGGCTTCGGGCCCGTGTTCTGCGATCGCCAGGGCCATCCGCCGGTCGAAGTGACCGCTGTACATCCAGCGGAGCGACACGGTGTCCTGCATGTGCTCCAGGTAAACGCGGCGCGCTCGAGCGCTTTCGCCGAGCAGGCCGATCAACTCGGAGCGCTGCTCGTCGGACAGCGACCCTTCCAACTGGCGAATGGCCAGGCTATGAACTCGATCGGCCTCGACCTCGACGGACCCGTTCATCGCTGACTGCCCCCGGAAAGTTTCCGTTCGATACACTGATGCAACGCGCTGCGAATCCGCTCGAGCGCTTTGTAGACCGAGGCTTCGGTCTTGCCTAATTTCGCCGCCACGTCTTTGATCTTCCTGCCGGCGCCGTAGCACTCAGCCACTAGATGCTGATTGTTATCGGAAAGTTCCTGCAAGCAGTCGGAAAGCGCCTCGTGCCGAGGCCCGGCCGACTGCTCTACGATCTCGCGCTCCCTGCCGATCAACTCCACCAACGAATCGTCGAACACCAGTTTGCTGCGGCTAACGCGCTTGCGCCACGTCAGCACTTCGTAGTGGGCCACCGTCAGCGACCACGCCGCGAAGCTGCTGCCGGGCAGGTACTTATCGAATTCGTCCCAGAGCCGTAAGCACGTCTCCTGCACGATTTCGTCCGCATCGGCCAGGTTTGGCACCAGGCTGAGCACATATCCGTAAATCATCCGTTCGTGCTTCGTGAGCAGCACGACGAAGTCGCGTTTTGAATCGCCGCCGCCCATGCGCTCTTTTTATAGGTAAGCGTCCGGCCAGCGCCCAGAGGAACGAC
>JBGSYU010000179.1:0-4423 GCA_041750715.1 Lacipirellula sp. | reverse complement strand
CACAACTTTGTGATTAACCGCGAAGACGCCGGCGACGGGCAGATCGTGAAGGCAGCGGAGCTTTACGATCCGGAGTCGGGCCGCATGCTGACCGTGCTAACCGACCAGCCCGGCGTGCAGTTTTACGGCGGTAATTTTCTCGACGGCGTCAAAGGCAAAGATGGCAAGACCTACGCCCACCGCAGCGCGTGCTGCCTGGAGACGCAAGTTTTTCCGGATTCGCCGAACAAGCAGGGCAAGGAAGGCTGGAAGAGCTGCGTCCTAAGGCCCGGCGAGACGTACAAGCACACGCAGGTGTACGCGTTTGGGGTGAAGGAGAACGAATAACTTAGAGGGGCGCCGATAATTTGATCGATGCTTGGTGAAGTATCAGTCTTCCAGTGGAACGTCGTCCCGCGATGTATGACGTATGGCGCCAACTGTTACGACAGTGCCATCTATGCGGTCAATGATGTGATAAGGAAAACGCTGCAGGAGCAAGTAACGGCGGCGCTCGTCCCGCATTGCGAACCTTCGCGGATGAGCCGCAATTTCGTCCAAGGCTAAATCGATCGCTCGGCAGAATCGGGCTGCCGCGTCTGGACTGCGTGCTTCGTACCAGTCGACCGCTTGCTCAAGCTCCATTAGCGCGCTTGCCGTTACGCGGAGTTTAGTCATTACTGTTCCAGGCTGCTTATGCGATCCCGCAGCCACTTCTTGACTTGCTCTCCGGGGATCGTTGCAACCAACCCAGCGTCGACTTCAGCCATTCGCTGGTCAAAAATGGCTAAATCCTCATCGCTCGGGGCGGGCCACGCCTCGGGCGGCAAGCTAGCCCAAAGTTTGGTGACGAGTTGCCACTTGTCGGAGGGAGGCAACGACTCAGCGGCGGCGAATAACTCCTCTGCCGACATTTCTCACCTCGCAAAACAGATGGTTAATCCAAACACCGGTTCATTATATGGTACGGCCTAATCCGCGTCACCTAGTGCCTCTGAGTCGTCAAACAGCAGCCGCAGCGTCTGCTCCGGGCGGCTCAGAAACGAGTGCGTCACCCGATAGTGCTCGGTTTCGCGATACTCCACGCGGCGGATTCCCTCGTTTGAGAATTCGTAGATGAAGGCGTTCGGGTAGGCCATGATGATCGGCGAGTGCGTGGCGATGATGAACTGCGACTCGCGCTCGACCAACTCGTGCATGGCGACCAGAAACGCCAATTGCCGTTGCGGCGAAAGCGCCGCCTCGGGTTCGTCGAATAGGTACAGCCCGTCGCCGCGTAGGCGGTTGGTCATCAGGTCGATAAACGACTCGCCGTGCGATTGGGCGTGATAGGATACGCCGCCGGTGCCGTACAGACCGACGAGTCCGAGGTTTTCAATTTCCGACGCGACATTGTAAAAGCTCTCCGCGCGCAGGAAAAAGCCGTCGCTGCGACGCTTTCCGCGTACGCCGCGGCCGAGCCGAACCCACTTGGAAAGATCGGCGTGGGACGAGCGGGACGCAAAATCAAAATTCCGAGTCCCGCCTTCGGCGTTAAAGCCGTCGGCCACCGCAATCGCTTCCAGCAACGTGCTCTTGCCGGATCCGTTCTCGCCGATGAAGAACGTCACTTGCGGATGGAGATCGAGCCGCGTGAGCGACTTGATCGCCGGTAGCTCGGCCGCGTAGGTCGCCTCCAGCACGCCTCGACTGCGGTCGAGCAACACGTAGTCCACATGCGGCTGGTACGGATGAGACATACGCCCTCACGTCACGCCGACGGCGGATCGGGTAGCCGGCGCACCGATCCCGGCACGACTGGCTCGTGCCGCATCGCGCTTGCCACTGCGGCGAACGAGAGCTCCAAGCTGCGCAAATTGCTCCGTGCGTCGTTCGAAGGCTGTCGCTTCTCTTCGATCGCGCACAACAATTCGCCCATCGTGCCGTGAAAGCCGTCGGGGAACCACGCGCCTTCGAGGTTCGGCCGATAGTCGCCGCCGTCGCGCGACAGCTCGACGGTCTGCCGATTTACGCTCGGCCCGAAGCTGCGGAGCGTGCCGTGGCTGCCGGCGATGTAGGCTTCGTCCCACGGGCTGTGCTGCGCGTGGCCGTCGAACACCAGCGTCGCCTGCGCTCGCGGGTATTCGATGGACGCCTGGCCCAAGAGGGCCGGCATGATGTCTTGCGTCGGCGACGTGGCGGTCGACGCGAACAACCGCAGCGGCCGCTGCTTGCCCATAATGGTCGAGAGAAAATCGAACCAGTGAATGGCGAAGTCGTACAGGATGAGGTGGTACACCCGCTCGAACGCCGTGCCCCGCACCCAGCTCTGGTCCCAATGCACGCCGCAGTGCGCCGAGGCGACTGCGCCGACCAACTCCGCCTGCACCGCCTCGCGCATGTAGCTGAAGTGAGGCGCCCAGCGGGCGTTCTGATTCACGGCAAGCAGCACGCCCTGCTTGTCGGCGAGGTCGGCTAGCATTTCGCCTTCGTCCAGGTCGACCACATACGGCTTCTGGCTCAGCACATGTTTGTGGGCTCGCAGGCAGTCGGCGATGATCGGCACGCGAATTTCCGGATGCGTCGTCACGTCGACGACCTCGATCTCCTTGAGGTCGATCATCTCGCGGTAATCCGCAAAGATGCGGGCGTCGGGGTAAAACTCGTCGCGGCGTTTTTCGGCCGCCTCAAGCACCACGTCACACATCGCCGTCACTCGATAGCTGGCGGCCACGTACGCTTGAAGATGGTGCTTGGTGATTCCGCCGCAGCCAATGAGGCCGATTTCAGGGTTATAACTTTTCGGGTCCCGCGGCCGGTACGGAAGCGAAGGGAGGCAAAAGCTCGGCAGCGGCTCAGGTATCTTCGTCATCATCGTCAAGCGCGTAATGCGGTTAAATCGTGGTTTAAGTGTGTGGCAGCGTATCAATCGCAGGCCCGCCTCGCCAGGGGACTGGTCGCCACGGCGCCAGGATAACTGCAAAGTTCCGCGCGCACGGTCACTGCTGAGGTACTCCGAAGAATCTGGCCGGACTCTTCGGAGTACCTCAGAGGGAGCAGCTTCCGGACTTTGCAGTTCTCCTGGCCACGAAGCGGGCGCCGCTTGAAAAACAGGCCGTTAACGGTAGGTTAGAAGGTTCGACGCGGACCCTATCTTCGGCCCAAGCGGCTAGCAATTCGCATACCGAGCAACCGGACCTATGGCTAAGAAAGAACCCAAGACTGAAAAACGCATCTTACTCGTCGACGACGACGCGGAGATTATCGAGTCGCTGCGGCTTGCCCTGGAAGCCCAGGATTACCAGGTATTGGTCGCCCGCGACGGCAACCAAGGGCTGGCGCTCATCGAGCGCGAGAACCCCGACCTGATCATCCTCGACATGATGATGCCCAAACGCAGCGGCTTCCTCGTGCTGGAGCGGCTCAAGCGGCTCGGCGAGAAAAAGCACCGCATCATTATGATTACGGCGAACGAAGGCAACCGGCACAAAGCGTACGCCGAAATGCTCGGCGTGGACGACTACGTGCGGAAGCCGTTTCCCATGGACCGGCTGATCCAAAGTGTCCAGCGATTATTGGGGGAATGAGCCGTCGGCTGTGATAGGCGCAACGAACTCGCTGGCGGAATAATAGCCCGACATGGCCGACTCCGTCGGCCCGTACGAACTGCTCGCCGACGCTTTGCTGGCCCAGGTCGCCTCGCCGTTCGCGTCGACGAGGCCTACGGCGTCGATCTCGTTCCATCCGGACACGGCTGGCGAGTCGAGGTAAATCTTAATTCGGCTAGTCGGCTTCCGGGTTGAAACGGCGAACGTTGACACCCCGCCGGCTGCACCCGGCGTGGTGGGGTCGACGCCCTCCCAAAGCGTCTCCTCAATGCCTAAGATGCCCACTCGCGCGATCTTCACAACCGCGCCCGGATTGTACGTTTCGTGAATGCGAATCGCGACCGGTATAACTTCCACGGAGAAATCCAACTGCAGCCACTCCTGCTGGTCGTCCGGGCTCTTCGACGCCCACGCCGTGGCGATGTCTCCGTACCCGGGCGTATTGGGCGGGCCGGTCGCCTCGTGGACGCCCCAGCGCGGTCCGGGGTTTTGCATCCGCTCGATCTGTGCGACCAGCGCATTGTGGTCGCGCCGCCAAGCGAGCGCGACGGCGACCGTGGCCATCAACAGGAGCATCGTCGATATCCGAAACCGCACGAGGCCGAGAAGTGAACGTATCCGCTGTGCAAAGTGCGCCGACGCCATGGCGGCAATCCTTTTGTAGCCGGGCTCTCCGAGGTCGTCGCCGGGGCAAGGCGCTTTGCAGCGCGCCGCGGTTGCAGTTCGGTAGCAACCCATCGGATTTGTTTCCGCGAATGATGGGTTGCCGCTTGGCGGCCAACCCATCCAACTCGCTCCTGCAGCCCCGGCCTCAGGCCGGGGGGCGCGTTACGTGAAGCGTGGCCCGAACCAAGCAC
>JBGSYU010000178.1:0-5530 GCA_041750715.1 Lacipirellula sp. | reverse complement strand
CCGATCTACGAACACGCCGCCCGCCGCCGGGCGAAGCGCCGCGAGCACCTCCGCCAGCATGACGGGCACATGAACGGTCGGGTCGATCATTCCGAACAGCTTACCGCAGAGAAAAGCTGTCAGCTATTAGCCGTCAGCTCTCAGCCAAAGAGTGCGCCGAACAAGTCTGGCTGATGGCTAAAAGCTGATGGCCGACAGCTTTCCCTAAAAAACGCCTCTGCCAAGGTGCATCCCTGCACCTCGGGGCGAGGCTTGCTTAGCCCGCGGCGAACGAATAGCTCGTTCGCTAACGGGCCAGCCAGATCGCTCTAGTGGCATCCTTACCGCGAGCGACGTCGACGACCCCAACGGCGATGCGAGGACTGTGGCCTTGGCCCGCATCGCGCGCAGGGTCGCCGGATGAACGACTCTGAACTTTGCTCCCTCACCGCGGCACAACTCTTCCGGTGTCATCCGCTTCAACCTTGACGGACCGATCCTTTCCAACCAACGCTACCTCTGCTAAGTGCTCGTACTGTCCATCGCACCGAGCGACGTACCGCTCCCATTTTTCGACAGCCCACACTTCAATATGATCGCGCACGCCGACGACCATCACTTCACCCGAAAGTTCAGCCCACTGCGTCAGTTCCGGCGTCACGCGAAATCGCCATTGGGCGTCGGGCGTAACCGTCGCCGCTTGGGAGAAGAACAGACGGCTGTAGCCGCGGACTTCGCGGGCCGCCGGTGAGCTAGCCTCCAGGCGATCCGCCTGTGCGGCAAACGTCGCCGGCGTGTAAACGGCGAGGCACCCGTCGAGTCCGGGCGTCAGATAGAGCGCCTCACCCGGCTCAAGCTGCTCGCGCAGCGGCTTGGGGATCGCCAACCGCAGCTTGTCGTCGAGGGCGCGACGATAGGAGCCCGTCAACAACATGTTTCTTGCCCCCACTTTTACCCAATTATCACCACCGGCCCCCAAGATACCTTTCGCGCGGATACCGTCAATCGAAATAGTTGAGTGAACGCCGAGGTGGAACCTCCTGGCGACGCCGTTATCTCGACAGGTCAACGAGTTACGCCGTTTTGAGAATCCCGCAGATTTGTTCGCGCGATGAATTGCGCCCACTACCGGCGGGGGGCGAGCCATTGGCCGCCGGCGTTTGAGGTATCCGCTAACCTTATTCGCTGCCTATACTTACACGTTTTCCCGCCTAAAGCGTTTTTCAGTTTGGCGTACCGCCCGTCATCCTGAGCTAAGCGAAGGATCTAGCGTAATTCCAGATTCTTCGCTCCGCTCAGAATGACAGCACACACGGCACGCCAAACTGAAAAACGCTCTAATCGTAGTGCAGCTTCGGTGCTTGATGGATCACTGGTTCGACTACGAATTGCCGCCGGAACTCGTCGCCCAGGAACCGCTGCGCAACCGGGTCGACGCTCGGCTGATGCTCGTCGACCGCAGCCGGCAAACCATCGACCACGCCCACATTCGCGACCTGCCCGAGTACCTCCGGCGCGGCGACCGACTGGTGCTGAACGATACCAGGGTGATCCCCGCCCAGCTTCGCGGAAAGCGCACGGAAACCGGGGGCCGCTGGCAGGGTCTGTTTCTGGGCCTCACGCCCGAGGGCGACTGGCTGCTGGTCTGCAAAACCCGCGGGCATCTGAAGGAGCCGGAGCCGGTCGCGCTGCTCGACCGCGAAGGCCGCTCTGTCGCCAAACTCTGGCTGGTCGAGCGGCTCGACGACGGCCAGTGGCGGGCCCGCTTGGACGAACCGCAGGATGCACTGACGTTGCTCGACCGCATCGGCCGCGTGCCGCTGCCGCCGTACATCCGCGGCGGCAACATGGTCGATAGCGACGTCGAGCGTTACCAAACCGTCTTCGCCCGCCAGAGCGGCGCCGTCGCCGCGCCGACCGCCGGGCTCCACTTCACCCCCGAATTGCTCCGCTCGATCAGCCACGGCGGAGTCGATGTTTCCGCCGTCACGCTGCATGTGGGGATGGGCACGTTTCGCCCGATCGCCGTCGACAATCTCGATGCCCATCCGATGCACGCGGAAGCCGCGGAGGTTTCCGCCGCCGCGGCGAAGGAAATCAATGCGACCCGCGCCGCAGGCGGTCGCATCGTGAACGTGGGCACGACCGTCGTGCGCGTTCTCGAAACAGTCGCCGCCGAGCAGCGTCAGCAGGGCGCTCGTGAAACGCTCGCTCCCTGGCAGGGCGACACCCGCCTCTTCATCCGGGCGCCCTACGAGTTTCTGGCCACCGACGCCATGCTCACCAATTTCCACTTCCCGCGCACCACGTTGCTGCTGTTGGTACAAGCCTTCGGCGGAGCCGAGCTTATCCGCCGCGCTTATGAGACGGCCATTGCCGAGCAATACCGCTTCTACAGCTACGGCGACGCGATGCTGATCCTGTAAACCAGGAGAACCGCAAAGTCCGGAAGCAGTCACCTCGCCGCCGCGAGTCGCCGTGGCGACCTGAGGTACGCCGAAGAGTCCGGCCAGATTCTTCGGAGTACCTCAGAATGACCGAGCGCGCGGACTTTGCAGTTCTCCTGTCCAATAGAAAAAGCGGCGCCCAACGCCGCGTGAGCCACACGGCGTTGGGCTAACCGCCAGTTGGTTAGGTTGCCGACCTTAGGAGCCGAGCACGCCAGCCAATTCCGTCGACGACGTTTCAAAACTATCGCCAGTGGCCGTGGCTAGCGCCTGCACCGAGGTGATGCAGACTCCTACGATCAGCGCCAGCATCACGGCGTACTCGACGGCCGTAGGGCCGCTTTCGTCCGCGCACAGGCGTCGTAGGAACTTGAACATGGCAGGAAAAGAGGAAAGAGGAGGGGGAAGCAGACAAGCCGAAGCAGGGTCCGTGGAAGCTAGCCCTACGCTGCAAGCCTAGGTCAAAATCTTCCGCCAGGACGGCCCCGGCGGCGGAGTCGAAGCCCAATTTGAACGGAATTGGTTGATGAGGTCCGGTTGTAACGCCGGCGACATTCATCCAAATAGAGCTCTTGCCTGGCGGCGCAAGAAAACGGCCCGTCCGGTCATCAGACACGCCGCATGTGCGCATCGTCATTCTGAGCGGAGCGAAGAATCTGGCGTTCCGCTAGATCCCTCGCTTCGCTCAGGATGACGGCAGTCAAAGTGTAGACCAATCGCATTTACGCCTGGAACGAGCTTCCGCAGCCGCAGCTCTTTACCGCGTTGGGGTTCTCGAACGTAAACCCGCGGCGATCGATCCCCTCGTAGAAATCGACGGTCGTGCCGTCGAGATACAGGGCGCTCTTTTTGTCTACCACCACCGGCACGCCGTGGTACTCGTATTTGGCATCGACGTTTTCGTCGAAATCCTTCGAGAAACCGAGCGCGTAGCTGAACCCGCTGCAGCCGCCGCCGGAAACGCCCACCCGCAGGACGTGATCCTCGTACTTCTGCGATTCCATGATCCGCTTAACTTCCGCAGCGGCCTTTTCCGTGAGAACGACGCTCATCTTAGAGTTCCCTATTCAAGTTCCAACGATTCGGATTACCTATTGATTGCGAGCGGCTCGCTTGCCGCCGGACGCAGCCGTGGTCGACATACCGTTTCAACGCCTATGACATTATACCACTTACGCATGCGGGAACAGACGGGTTCTACGCCATTTTGCGTAATCGGCGGACCGCCGCCGCGACCGTCTCAGCCGCCCAGTCCACCTCCGACTGGGTATTAAACCGCCCCAGCCCAAAGCGCAGGGTGCTCCGCGCTAAATCTTCGCTCATCCCCAGGGCCAAGAGCACATGGCTCGGTCCCGGATCGGTTGAACTGCACGCCGCCCCCGAGCTCACGGCCAAGCCGTCCATGGCGAGCAGCAAGGCCTCGCCGTCGACATTGCCGAAGGCTACGTCGAGGTTTCCCGGCAGCCTTACGCCGTGACGATCCCCTTCGATCGCCGGTCCGCAAAGTTCGATGCCGTCGACTGACTTTCGAAGTTGCGCCCAAAGCGAATTACGAAGTTCGGCGAGCCTCGCCATTTCGGACGGCTGTTCCTCGATGCACAATTCCAGCGCCCGCGCGAATCCGACGATGCCCGCGACGTTCAGCGTGCCGCTCCGTAGTCCGTCTTGCTGCCCGCCGCCGGTGATCTGGGCTTCTAACCGAACCGCCGGACGCGTTCGTCGCACATACAAGGCGCCAACTCCCTTGGGCCCGTACATCTTGTGCGCTGTAAAGCTCATGAGGTCGACGCCCAGCTCCCGCACGTCGACCGGGATCTTGCCCACCGCCTGCGTCGCATCGCAATGCAGCGTCACGCCGCGCTCTGCACAAGCGGCGGCAATCTCGCGCAGCGGTTGAATGACGCCGATCTCGTTGTTGGCGAGCATCACGCTCACTAACGACGTGTCGTCGCGAATAGCATCGGCCACCCGCTGCGGATCGAGCCAGCCGGCGCGCGGAAATCCGTGCTGTTCGACTTCGAGCAGCGTCACGTGATGGCCGCGCCGCGCCAGTCGCGCCAGCGGGTCGAGCACGGCTTTGTGTTCGGTGCGGACGCTAATGAGGTGATCGCCGCGGCGGCGTGGTCGCTCGGCGATGCCGCGGAGGGCCAGGTTGTTACTTTCGGTGGCGCCGCTGGTGAAGACGATCTCCTCCGGGGCCGCGTTGATCGCTGAAGCAATCGACGCCTGGGATTGCACGACGGCTGCTCGTGCTGCTTCGCCGAAGGGGTGGCCCACGCTTCCGGCGTTGCCGTAGGCGTCCGTAAAGTACGGCAGCATCGCATCGACCACGCGCGGATCGACCCGCGTGGCGGCGTGGTTGTCCATGTAGATGGGAGGGGCAGGCAGCATGTGTATCCTCATTTAGCCCCCGGTCACTGACCGGGGGCTAAGTGGAAGACGTTGCCTTGCCATTATCCGACATCCAGCATCGAGCATCTACCCAAACAACGCCTTCACTACGATCTGCGACCACGATTCGAAGTGCTCGATCTCAGCGAGTATCTCGCTCACCGGTCGAAAACCGGCGTCCAATATGTCGACTTCCCGCGGCCGCACGGCTGGTCGCAGCACGTCGCAGAGATGCACCACGCCGAGATGAACCTGTCCCACCGGCGTCTCGTCGTCGTTAATCAGCCCGACGCACTGCTCCTCATAGGGCGAGTCAATCACCACCTCCTCGGTCAGCTCCCGCAGCATCCCCTCGCGGTACACGTCGTGATGATTGGCGCCATCCGCCGCATCCTCCGCCGAGATGTGCCCGCCGACGCCAACGCTTCGCTTGGCGTGCAGCCGCTTCTCCCCCTGCCCGCCGCCGCGGGTGTACTGAAACAGATGCTCGCCGCCGTCGGAGTCGGTGTAGCGGAACAGCACGTAGGGGATGAGCTGCTTGAAACTGGGGTCCTGCTCCATCTCCCCACGCGGGCGGTAGCCCAGGTCGCCGCCTTCGAGTAGCGCGGGGAGATAGCGATCCATGTCTGCCGAGAACCCCTGAAAGTGGCCCAGCGTGTGGAACCGGCTCGTGGGCACCACCAACACGCGTTCTTCAGCGACGGCGGGCATGG
>JBGSYU010000177.1:0-6916 GCA_041750715.1 Lacipirellula sp. | reverse complement strand
GCCCATCGGGCCCAGGCCACCCATGCCCATCATGGCCGACGCCGGATGAATGACGCCGGGGCCGGGGCCGCCGACGCCGGGGCCCGGTTCCATCAGCCGCTGTGCTGG
This sequence comes from Lacipirellula sp., assembly GCA_041750715.1. GTDB lineage: Bacteria > Planctomycetota > Planctomycetia > Pirellulales > Lacipirellulaceae > Lacipirellula. The sequence goes on along the minus strand of JBGSYU010000177.1, from coordinate 6,808 downwards.
CGGCAAGTTGTGAGCCACCCGGCCCACGCACCCGATCGACCCGAGGTAGCCCGCGGCTGCGAGGGTCAAACCGAACCACTGAACTCTCATGGCAATCCCCCTTGCTAGTTGCAAGCACTAATCACGGTTGGCGTGCAACAAATGTTCATTCCGACTCGCCTATGCACTCATTCACTCGGCGCCTACAATCCCGCCCGCATGCGCGGGTGGCGAAAGCGCCCTTGGCGGCGCGCTATGCTTCCCGGTAATTGGTCGTCAGGGGCGCGCCGGAATCTTTGGCAAATCCGCTAAAACCGGCAAAGGAATGCCATCTTGCGCCGCTTACCAACGAAACTTGCGATGGCGACCGTGGCCGTCGGCGGCGGGTATTGGGCGGCGATGACACTGGCGCCAGCTGCGCCTAAGTCGCGGCCAGCTCCGGGTGCTGGGACGGAATTCGTGGTAGGGAGTACTGCGGAAACGGCGATCGCTGACGCCAGCCCCGCTAGCGTAGCTCTGTCGACGAGTGCGCCGGAAAGCGTAACCGACGATCAGCTCATCCTTGCCGTGCTCGATACTCTAGAGCGACGCCCCAACATCGCGGCACGACTTCGGCAATCGGTGCGGTTGGGCGACGATCGCCTGACTGGGGAAGGGGCGTTCTGGCAGCAAGGCGTCGGCAACCAACGTCGCACGCGGTGGGAGCTTAAAACATTAGTCATCGGCGAGACGGCCGTCGTCACGCAGATCTATGACGGCGAAGCCGTTTGGACCACTCGCAGATTGCCAGCCGCGTACAGCGTCACACGAATCGACATGGCAACGCTGCGTCGCTAACTCGAGTCGCGACCCGACGCCGCCGCGCAGAGCAAGGCGCCGCTCGGTGAAGGAATGCCGGAGTTGTTGGCACGCGGCGGTTTGTCGCAACTGATGGCGAGTCTCCATCGCTGCTTTGCGTTCGGGCCGCAGCAGGCAGTGGGACAGGGCGACCGCAACTTGATAGCGGTTATCGGACAGTGGCGGCCCGAGCAACTCGATCGCGTGTGGCCCGGGGCATCGACGACCGCCGCCGCCGATTGGCCGGCGCAACTGCCGCACCACGTGCTGGTGTACGTTGACGCACGAGAGCGATTTCCCTACTTGGTGGAGTATCGCGGGGCGGCCCAAACGGCGCTGGCAAACTCCAGCGAAGGCTACGCCCCAGCGCGCGACCCGCTCGCAACGTTCGAGTTCGTCGACGTTCAATTCGCCGCGGCGATGCCCGCCGATTTGTTTCAGTTCGCACCGCCGGATAACAATTTCACCGACGTCACCGACCGCGTGATTGAAGATCTTCGCCCCGTTGCGGCTCCAGCTGCGGACGCGAGCGCGGCGCGGCGAGCAGGTACGTGGCGGTAGTGCGAGATCGTCATTCTGAGCGCAGCGAAGAATGACATTGCGGCGAAGCGGTCGTCTACTTCTTCACGCTAAAGCGGAAGCCACGTCGCGCGAGTTCCGCCGCAGCGACGATGGCCGCGACCATCCCGCTGGCTTCGGCGGAGCCTTGCCAGGCGCGATCGAACGCCGTGCCGTGGGCCACGCTCGTGCGAACGATCGGCAGACCCAGCGTGATGTTCACCGCGCGGTGCATGCCCAAGAGCTTCAGGGCGATGTGCCCCTGGTCGTGGTACATCGCCACCACGGCGTCGAACTCGCCGTCGCGGGCGCGCACCATGAGGGTGTCGGCCGGCATCGGGCCGCTGGCAGCGATGCCGTCGGCGCGGGCCATGCCGACGGCGGGGGCGATGATACGTTCTTCTTCGTCGCCGAAGAGACGCTCTTCGCCGGCGTGCGGGTTGAGCGCGCAGATGCCAATTCGCGGTTCGGCCAGCCCAAACCCGTCGCGCATGACCGCGTTGGCGAGCCGGCATTTGGCCGCGATCGCGCCGGGCGAAAGCTGCCCCGGCACCGTCCGCAGCGCACAATGAAGCGTCGTGTGAACCACGCCGAGTCCCGCACGGGAATCTGGTAGTTCTGACTTGGGCAAATAAAGCATCATCGCAAAGTCGTCGACGCCGCATAGCTCGGCTAGCAGCTCGGTATGGCCGGGGTAATGATGCCCGGCTTCGTGGAGCGCAGCCTTGCTGACCGGTCCCGTCACGATGCCAGCGAGCTGGCCGGCGATGGCACGGCGCGTAGCCAGCACGATGGCTTCGTAGGCCGCCTGCCCAGAGCGTGGGTCGAGGTTGGCCGGCGGGGCGTCGAGCAGATCGTCACTGCCCACGGGCAGGCACGGAATGGTGAACGGATCGGACGGGTCGAGACCCAGTTGGGCAATGGGCGACAGAGAATCGAGAAGCTGAATCCGTGCCGACGAGCCGATCAACTCGACCGCCCTTCTGAGGATTTCAGGATGCCCGATCGCCACGGGGCGGCAGCATTGGTGGACCCGAGGGTCGCTCCACGCCCGCACGACGACCTCCGGCCCCACCCCGGCGGGATCGCCAAGCGTCACGGCGAGCAGAGGTTTTTGGGCGGCGTCGGCCATGCAAAACCCGGGGTGTTGGAGTCATCCTGAGCGCAGCGAAGGATCTGGCGTGGGGTCGATTCTTCGCTGCGCTCAGAATGACAGGTGTTTCCGCTTCTCTCCGGCACGCCCTTGATTCTAGGCGGTCTCGTAAGCACGGCAACGCCTAACGGCAACGTAGATCGTGCGTTAGAATGATAACAATGGAAGACGCCGACGCCATTCTCGCCTATCGGGCGACTAGCGCTGTAGAGGCGCACGCACTCGTTGCGTATCTCGCAAATGCAGGGATCGAGTCACGGGTTCTGGGCGAGTCGCTGCAAGGAGCGTATGGGGGCATCAAACTCGGCGACATGGATTTGCCAGAGGTGTGGATCGCCGACAAGGATCGAGCGTCGGCCGAGCAACTCATCTCTGCTTGGCGGGCCGAGCACCATCCCGCGAGATCGAACGTCAAGCCGCGCTGTTTTCAGTTCTCGCTGGCGCTAGTGATCCTGGGAATGACCTACATCGCGATTTGGGCGGGGTCGATCGTGATGAGCGAGTCGGCTCGCCAGATTTTCCTGCCCATTGTGAACCTCGTGGTATTCGGCGCGTTGGTGATTGTCGCCTGGAAGAGGGCTCGCGCTCGACCTGCCGAGCCTGACGAGAAGTAAGTTCCAGCAGTTATTATGTCGTAAGTATTCCATGACACGCATCTTCCCCACGCTCGCGTCGCTGTCGCTCATGCTGATGGCGGTGACGCTGGCGCTGGGGTTCGCGATCGGCGATTTGTACGCTAAGCCGCTAGCGGCGGAGACGCTTCAGTGGCGTACTCGGCATACGCTCACCGGCGTTGCCGCGGCGCTGGCGGTGGTGCTGGTCGAGAGTATCGCGGTCACGTATTTCATCGGCACCAGCCGCTGGGTGAAGGAAGTCACCGAGACGTATCGCCTACCACCGGCAGATCTGAAGGAAAGTGCGCGGCTCAAGCGGCGGACTTTTCCGTGGTGCGTTCTGGGAATGCTGACGGTCTTAACCGTCGGCGCCCTGGGCGCCGCTTCGGACCCGGGGACCGGACGACCCGATACTGCGTCGATCGCGGGGATTCACCAATTGGCGGCGCTGGCCGGGTTGTGCATCATCGCGTGGACATACTACCAAGCGTGGCTGAGTATTGCGGCGAATCAGGACGTGATTGCCCGAATCGTGACCCAAGTGCAGCAAATCCGCGCCGAGCGCGGATTCGATGCGCCGGCCTCGCGGGAGACGTTCGCGCCAGTCGGCTGATCTGGCGGGAAAACCGTTCGCGGTAGGTAAAGTAGGCCCAAAACGCGCCTCTCGGCCCCCATGACACGCTAGCGGCGGCAACTATACTAGGGAGTTCCGGCGGGCCATGTTTAGCTCCGTTGAGTCTTCTGCGTTTTCGTCGCGGTTGCAGGTTAGTTCGCCCATGTCCAAGGCTATGACGATCGTAGGCATGGTCGTCGCAGGCGTGGTCGGGCTGGCGTTCTTGCTCGATTTGGCCGTGGGGATTCCCTTCGACGGCGCCAATTGGGTCATGGACGTCGGGGCGCTTATGGCGGCCGCGATTCTTGGATATCTGAGCTGGGACGCGCTCCGCGACGTCCGCTAGGCACCATGATTCCGGTCATCCTGAGCGGAGCGAAGGATCTAGCGTGCTGCTAGATTCTTCGCTCTGCTCAGAATGACGATGCACGCGTCGCGCCAGTTTACTGATTGCTCTAGGCTGCCGCTCGTAGGATCGATCGTTGCGGCCGCACGCAAGCGGACTTGGAAAGCTCCGCCGCGATGTCGGCGATGCATACGACCCGAGCACTGCCGCGTGCCGACGCTTCGGCGGCTCGTTCGATGAACTGGTCGATGGCTCGCCAACCGCGCGCCCCCATGGAGCCGGCGCGGGCCAGGTCGATGCACGCCAGGGCGGGGGCGGAGCCGATCAACTCGGAAATGGTGCGCGGCGGCCGATTGAACAATCCAAACCAGCGGCGTGCCGCCGGGGCGATCATGTGCGGACCAAACCTCCATAGGCCGAAGGGCAGGGCCCTGACGGTGGAAGATTCGCCGCGAATTGCGGGCCCGACCACCGCGCGCACGCCTGCCTGGCACAGCCGACGCTCGACGCTTCCACGCGGCAACTCGGCGCTCGCATGGACGGCGGCAATTGACTCTCCCGCTGCGTGAAAACGGTCTACCGCGCGCTCGATCGACTCGACCGGGCTCAAACCATCGGCGACCATTGCCGCCACTTCAATCGACGCCTTCAGGCTTGCCGAGCGCAACAACTGGACTTGCGATGGCTCCTCAACGGCCCAGGTCGAGCAAAGGCTACGGCCCGCCAGTCGGCGAACGAGTTGCTCTGCGCCCGAGCCATCCGCCACGCTTTTGGGCCACACAACGATTAAGGCAACAGGCGGCACGGTGCGTTGGGCGCTCATCAGGTTCGACTCCCTGAACCAAAAAAACGGCGCACTCGCTCGCAGCGAGCGCCGGCCATCGGGATACCAAGGAAATCGGGTGACGGTCACGCCCAACTCAACGCAGGAGCGGCTTGCAGCGGTAGCGGCGGTCGGCGAGAGATTTTGGATTAGGCAAAACGTGCCGCCACTTTTTGGTCCCTTGCGCTGCTCGGCGGCAGTACCGCAAAGTCCAGAACTAGTCGCCCCGAGGTACTCCGAGGGGAGTTCGACCCGTCCGATCAACAGTCGCCTAACCGGAACAACCGGAACTTCGCGGCCCTAAGGCAAGCCCCGCGGCGTTCACTGGCCTTATGCCTCGCGGCGGCGGCGGCCGATTCATCATTCGGCCCGAACTCACGGGCGCCCCCCGCCGAATGTCCCGCCCGCCGCCGACGATGACCGAAATCGACCGCTCGAATATCTTGCAAGATCTCAACTCGCGGCACGACGAGTTGCTTGCCGACGTCGAAGCGCTCGACCGCGAGATCGAACGGGCGCTCGCTACCCTCCGACCAGCGAGCGCCGACCCCGCAGCGCCCACCGCCAAGGGCCGTTGACCTACCGCCGTTGATCCAAGTGCCCTGACTTGTCAATCGCACGCAGCACGCGCCACCCCAAGAACGCGCTGAGCGACACCCCGAACAACCCCGGGGCCGAGACGCCGTCCAGCGGCCAAAACCGCAGCGGCCACACGTTATTCGTCACCAGCAGCACCGACCCCAAAAACAGCGCACTGGTGAGCATCCCCAGCACCAGGCGATTCACCGAAGGCTCCAGACCGCGGTGATCCAGGTGCACGTCGAATCGCCCCGTCTGCACCTGCTGCAAGATGTCGCGCATCCGTCGCGGAAACACCTCGGCCAATTGCTCGAGTTCGTACGCAATCCGCCGCGCCTTACGAAATTGGCGTGAAGGTGAAATTCGCCGCGCGAGCATCTTCTTGCGATACGGCTTCAGGACTTCCATGAGACTGAACGTCGGCGCCATTCGCCGCCCCGTGCCTTCGAGCATAATCAGCACCTTCAGCAGCATCGTCATCGCCGCCGGCAACACGATCCTATGCCGGCGCATGATCTCGAACATCTCGCCCAGCGCGCCGCCCAGGTCGAAGTGCTCGCCCGTTTGATTCGCATAGTGGGCGACGAAGTCGGCCAGGTCCACGCCCAACGCCGATTCATCTAGTCCCGTCGGCGTGGCGCCCACGCGCATCACGACGGCGCCCAGTTGCTGGCTGTCCTGCTCGACCATCGCCAGCAGCAGTTCCTCGATTTCCTCCCTCAGCGACTCGTCGATCCGGCCCACCATGCCGTAGTCCAGCAGGCCGATACCGCCGCCGGCCAGCAGCACGAGATTTCCCGGATGCGGATCGGCGTGATAGAACCCGTGGCGAAAGATCATCTCCAGATACAAATCCGCGCCGCGCCGCGCAATGGCGGTCAGGTCCATGCCGCTCGCGGCGATAGCGTCGGGCGATGACAGCGGCACGCCCTCGAACCACTCCATCACCAACACGCGATCGGTACAGTAGTCGGGAAACGTCCGCGGGATGTGGACCAACTCGCTGCCGACGAACGAGCGGCGAAACTCCTCCATGTGGCGTCGCTCGCGATCGAAGTCCAGCTCGCGCCGCAGCGCTCGCTGAAACTCCGCCACGCTCGCGCACGGACGGTAGGGAGCTAGCTCGGGCAGCCGCTCGGCCAGTTGTGCCAGCCCCTGGAGAATGTCGAGATCGACCCGCACTCGGCGGGCAATGTCGCGCCGCTGCACCTTCACCGCTACCTGCTCGCCAGTGTTGAGCCGGGCCCGATGCACCTGCCCGATCGACGCGGACGCCACCGGCGTCTCCGAGAATTCGATAAACAAA
>JBGSYU010000176.1:0-2034 GCA_041750715.1 Lacipirellula sp. | reverse complement strand
CGGTTTTTTGGAGGCGGCTGGGGAGTTCCAGGCCGAGGCGTTCGAGGAGGATTTTCTGGTGATCGCTCGGCTGCGTCACGCAGCGGGTGCGGATTTCGTGACCGTCTTGGGTGGGTAACACGACGTCGACCGCGCACAGTTCGCTCAGTTCTTCCAACACGCGCCGCGGCTCGTTCCCGAGACCGGCTTGCTGACAGAGTTGGCCAAGGAACTTCCAGAGCACGTAAGCCAGGAAGCAGACCAGAATGTGCGCCAACACGCGGTCCTCTTTCTGGTGCCACACCGGACGGAGCGAGAGGTCGCTTTTCTGAATGCGGAAGGCCGTCTCGGCGTCGGTCAATTGGATGTACGCCCGCCAGAGTTCTTCGTCGCTCCACCCCGCGACGTTGGTCCGCAACACGTAGGCGCCTTCGCTGAGTTGGGCCCAGGCCCGCCACTTCTCGATCTTCTTCCAGGCGATCTGCGCGGCGCCGTTTTCTGCGGCGTGAATCTGCACATCGAACAAGCCCGCGGCCCGCGTGTTCTGTCCCAGCAAGCGTCCGACGCGCCGCTCGATCGGCCCCACTTCGTGACGACGCTTGGTGCAGGCGGCCGCAATCTTGGTCAGCCCGTCTTCGATGCGTTTCTCGAAACGCGCATGCATGGCCTGCTCTTTGTGGCGACGATCGCGGCTGCGGCAAAGGATATAGGTTTCGGTCGTGCCGTCTGGGCAGGGACACAACTTGACCTCCAGTCCGTCGCGGATGGCATGCCAATCCTGCGTGGCCAACTGCTGCTCGAACCGCTTGAGCTGGCACTTGGGCGTCCCCACGATGTACTGCCGGCCGCCCGCCTTCAGGAAGTCGAGCTTCTCTTCCGAGACCATGCCGCGATCGAGTGCCCAAATGCGCTGGGCCCGCCCGTAACGGGCCTCCATCGTCTCGACAATCTCTTCTAAGGTGGTCGAGTCGTGCCGGTTTCCCGCGAACACTTCGTAGCCCAATGGCAGGCCGCAGCGCGTCACCACCAGGCCGATGCAGACTTGCTGGCAGTCCGGCCGATGGTCGCGAGAGTAGCCGCGTTGCGCCAGGGGATTGGCGGCGGCCTGCCCCTCGAAGTAGGTGCTGGTCACGTCGTACAGCAAGAGGTCGTACTCGATGGCGAACAACTCGCCGAACCGCTCCTTGAGGAATGCCTCCAACGCCCGCTTGTGCGGCAGCAGTTGGTCCAGCCCGCGATACAGGCGGTTGTCGTCGACCTTCTCGAGCGGCACGCCCAACAGGTCGGCTAAAGCGCTCTGCCGGTAAAAGTGTTCGGCGATGTGCAGTTCGCTCGACGGCTCGCACAGCCGACCGATCACCAGAATCAATGCCGTCAGCGACCACGGAACATGCTCCTGTCCCGGCGGCATCGTGCGTTTGAGGAACTCCTGCAGGTGGAGCTTCTTGACCAACTCCAGCGCCAGCCAAGGACCACCGAACCGCCGGCAGTTCTCGACCCGCACCCGCGTGCGGTCGATCTCGACGAATCGCGGCTCGGTCCGGTCCTCCAGAAAGAGTTCCTGTTGCGGCGAAGCCGACTGCGGCTCGGCCGCCTGCTCCACGCCCAATCGGCCCGCCTCGTCCATCAGCCCCAGATAAGCCACCGTCCGTTGCCGCGGACCACGTTCGGTGCGATACGACTCGACGAGCGCCCAATACGCTTCGCGCTGGCCGTTGCGTCGGCGGTAATGGGGTCGCAGGAACATGCCCACATGTTAGCGGCCATTCCCAACACCTTTTTCCACTACACGCCCCGTCGAGAAAAATGCCTCAACGCAGCCGCACGCATCGCCATCGCATCACGACTTACGTCAAAAATACTTCCTCAAAAGTCGCCGCCCGATGGATTATGTCGAAACGTTGGGGAAGTTCGGGTAGCTCGCAAGTTCAAGATGTCACCCGGTCGAGTGTCGCAACTTCGGAAAGAGTTCTGCCAATCGTGGAATGAGTTCAATGGCGAGGCTCCGATCGACGATTGCGGTGGAGCCCTGAAACAGTCGGAATAATTCCTCGA
>JBGSYU010000175.1:0-5447 GCA_041750715.1 Lacipirellula sp. | reverse complement strand
CGGCGACGGTGATGACGACGACCGGGTAGATCATCGCTGACTTCACCTTGCGTTTGAGCGATTCGCTGCGTTCTTTGAAGTCGGCGAGGCGCTGAAGGATGACTTCGAGGGCGCCGCCCGCTTCGCCGGCCTTGATCATATTGACGTACAGGCGGTCGAAGGCCTTGGGGCTTTTGGCCATCGCCTCGCTGAGGGTGTCGCCGCCTTCGATGGCGTCGCAGGTGTCTTCGAGGGAGTATTTCAGGCGACCCGGCCGGCACTGCTCGGCGAGGATGCGAAGCGAGCGGAGAATCGGCAGGCCGGCGTCCTGGAGAATGGAAAGCTGTCGGGTGAAGGCGGTGAGGTGCTTCGATTTGATGCCGCCGAAGACGAAGCCGCGTTTCTTCTTGCCGGCGGCGGCGTCGGCCTTCTTGCGATTCTTCTTGACGGAGATCTTCGTGACGAAGTACCCCATCTGGCGGATCGTTTGCTGCGCATCTTCCTCGGTGGCGGCGTCGATCACGTCCTTGATCTCGGCCCCGGTGGAGTCCATCGCTTCGAATTGAAAAGTTGGCATAGCGGCGTTCCTGCGGAACGAGCTTTCAGCTTTCAGCTATCAGCCGTCAGCCAGAAATGCTCTTTGACTTGCCCCGTTCCCCTTCTGGCTGAAAGCTGAGAGCTGACGGCTGACAGCTTTCCCCCCTCATGCCTCCAAAATCGTTTCTCGAATTACTTCTTCCGCCGTCGTCGTCCCTTCGAAGCAGGCCGAGAGGCCCGCCCAGCGGAGGGTGACCATGCCCGACTTTTCCGCGGCAGTGCGGAGGTCGTCGGTCGATGCGTTGCGCATGATGAGTTCCCGCAGCTCGTTGTTCATGATCATCAGCTCGAACAACCCGACGCGGCCTTTATATCCTGTATTGTTGCAGTTTTCGCAGCCAGAGCCACGAAAAAATCGTTTTCCCTTCAAGTCGGCGGCCGAAAGCTGGAGATCGTCCAGCATTTCCTTGCTGGGAGTGTGCTCCTCGCGGCACTTCATGCACACCCGGCGGACCAGCCGCTGGGCGAGAATCGCCTCCACCGTGGCCGTGATGAGGAACACCGGAACGCCCATGTCCTTCAGCCGGGTGATGGTGCTGGGGGCGTCGTTCGTGTGCAGCGTGCTGAACACCATGTGGCCGGTGAGGGAGGCCTGGACGGCGATTTCGGCCGTTTCCAGGTCGCGGATTTCGCCCACCAGAATCTTGTCCGGGTCCTGCCGTAGGATGGCCCGCAGGCAGGCGGCGAACGTGTTGCCGATCGAGGCGTCGATGGGGACCTGGATGATGCCCTCCATGTCGTACTCGACCGGGTCCTCGGTGGTGATCAGCTTGTCGTGGATGACGTTCAGTTCGTTCAGCGCGGAGTAGAGCGTGGTCGTCTTACCGGAACCGGTGGGGCCGGTGACCAGGACCACGCCGTTGGGCTTGCCGATGGCGACGCGGAACTGAGCCATCGTTTTCTCGTCGAGGCCGACCTTGGCCAGGTCGAGCGAGACGACCGAGCGGTCGAGCACCCGCATGACGACGCTCTCGCCGAACATGGTGGGCAGCACGCTCACCCGCAGGTCGACCGGGTGGCCGCCGACGGTCAGCTCGATCCGCCCGTCCTGCGGCAAGCGGCGCTCGGCGATGTCGAGGTTGGCCATCACCTTGATGCGGGTGGTGATTGCGAACGCCAGATGCCGCGGCGGCGGGACCATTTCGTACAACACGCCGTCCGCCTTGATGCGAATACGGAACTCGTCCTCGAATGGCTCGAAGTGCAAATCGCTGGCGTGGTCCTTGATGGCCAGCAGCAGCACCATGTTCAGCAGCTTGCGGACCGGGGCGCTGTCGGCCAGGGCCTCGACGCTGGTGAGATCGACCGACCCGCCGGCCACCCGCGCGGCCGCGGCGGCCAGCTCGGCGTCGTCCTCCATCGCGTTGACGATGCTTTCGACGCTCTCGTTGTTCTCGCCGTAGTAGCGTTCGAGACACTGGATCATCGCCGGCTCGGTCGATACGACCACGCGAATCTGATAGCCGAGAAAGGTGCGTAGCTCGTCCTGCACGCCCAAATTCTGCGGGTCGCACATCGCCACGGTGAGCGTGGTTCCGTCGAACTCGGTGGGGATGATGCGATACATCTGCGCCATCGGCTCGGTGACCATCTCGAGCACCTTGGGCTCGATGGTGAGGTCGCCGAGCGTAACGACGCGGAGGTGAAGCTGCTCGGCCAGCGCCTGGGCGAGCTGCTCGTCGTTGATCAGCCCCATGTCCTGGGCGACTTGGCCGAGCATCTGCCCGGGGCGCTGCTGCTGCTCCTCCAGCAAGAGCTCAAGCTGGTCGTCGGAGACGTATCCGAGGTCGACCAGGATTTGTCCGATACGGCGTTGGGCCATGGCGAGCGCGCGGGATGCTAGTTTTTGATGGTGACTTTGATTAACTCTCGCAAAGGCGCTAAGGCGCAAAGGAATCGCAAAGAAGAGGATGCAAAATTTGGAACTTTAATAAACGCTAAACTTCGCTAATGAAGACTTGAATTGATTAGTGAGGATAAGTGGTTATTAGTGTTCCCTTTCTCTTCTACTTTCTTCTTTGCGCGTTTCTTTGCGTCTTAGCGCCTTTGCGAGAAACGTATTTCTATATCTGCAAGTCAAGCTGCCGGTTCACCTTGCGTCGGATCGTCGAATATGCCGCGTTCGGCGGCCGCGATGCGCTTCGCTAAGTCGTCCGGGCTGTTCGCTTTGGCCAGCACGTCTTCCTTGCTGACGATCTCTTTGCGCCAGTGGTGGAACAGGTGATCGTCGAGCAACTGCATGCCGTACTTCGAGCCGGTTTGAATGGAGGATGTAATGCGGAAAATCTTGTTCTCGCGAATCAGGTTCGAAATGCCCGGCGTGACCACCAGCGTCTCGAACCCCGCGATTCGCCCGCCGCCGATGCGCGGCAAAAGCTGCTGGGCGAGGATGCCGATGATCGACGACGCGAGCTGCGTGCGGATCTGGTCCTGCTGATGGCTGGGGAACACGTCGATGATGCGGTTGATCGTGCCGGCGGCACTACTGGTGTGCAGCGTGCCGAAGACCACATGGCCTGTTTCCGCCGCGGTGATGGCGGCTTCGATCGTTTCAAGATCGCGCATTTCGCCGACGAGGATCACATCCGGGTCCTGCCGCAGCGCCCGGCGAATCGCCTCGGCGAACGACGTGACGTCGACGCCCACCTCGCGCTGGTTGACCGTCGACCGTTTGTGGTTGTGGTAAAACTCGATCGGGTCTTCGATCGTGATGATATGGTGATCGACCGTGTTGTTCAGGTGGTCGACCATCGCCGCCAGCGACGTGCTCTTGCCGGAACCGGTGGGGCCCGTCACCAGAATCAGTCCGCGCGGGCGAGTGATCAGCTCCTTAAAAATCGGCGGCAGCGAGAGGTCGTCCATCGACATCAAGTTGACCGGAATCTGCCGCAGCACGATCGAGACGTTGCCCTTCTGCCGGAACACCGATACGCGGAACCGCGCCTGATCGCCGAATGCGAAGCCGAAGTCGGTGCTGCCGGTCTCGGCGAATTCCTGCTGGCAACGGTCGGGCGTGATGCTCTTCATCAGCCCCATCGTGTCGGCCGGCTCGAGGACTTTCGTCTTGAGCTTTTGCATGCGGCCGTGCAGCCGCAGCACCGGCGGCTGGCCGACGGAGATATGCAGATCGCTGGCGCCCTGCTTCACTTGAGCAGAGAGCAGCTTGTCGATGAGGATGGTACCCATGCCAAACGATTCCCGTTCCGTTGGGATTCACGCCCGTTACGGCATTATGTCGGCGGGAAGCGCTAAACTCAAGCGTTTCAACAAGATACCCAGGACAACTGCAAAGTCCGGAAGCTGTCACTCTGAGGTACTCCGAAGAGTCTGGCCAGATTCTTCGGAGTACCTCAGAATGACCGTGTGCGCGGGACTTTGCAGTTGTCCTGACAAGATACCGGCGGCCGGGCCGGCGGGAACGCCAGTCAGGGTTTCCACGCTCAATCGACCTGTTCCTTCTTCGACACGCGGAATACCTCTTCCAACGTCGTGATGCCCTGCATCGTCTTGAGCAGGCCGTCGTCGTAGAGCGTGGTCATGCCGTTTTTGACGGCAGCTTTACGAAGCTCGAGGGTCGAAGCCCCGGCGAACGCCAGTTCGCGCACCTTCGAGGTCATCGTCATCAGCTCGTAAATGCCGATGCGACCGCGATAACCGCTTTTGCCGCAGTGCGAGCAGCCGGCGCCCTTCATGAACGTGGCGCTGGCCACTTGTTCCGGCGTGATGCCGGCGATGTCGAGCTGCGCCTCGCTCGGCTGGTGCGGCTGTTTACACTTCGAGCACACGACGCGCACCAGCCGCTGCGCGAGCACGCCGATGACGCTGCCCGCCACCAGGTAAGCCGGCACGCCGATATCCACCATGCGCGTAATCGCGCCGGGGGCGTCGTTCGTGTGCAGCGTGCTGAACACCAAATGGCCGGTGAGCGACGCTTGGATACCCATCGACGCCGTCTCGTGATCGCGCATTTCTCCCACTAGAATGATGTTCGGCGCCTGCCGCAACATCGCGCGGATGATCTTCGCGAAGTCCAGCCCGATGTTGTGCCGCACCTCCACCTGGTTCACGCCCGGCAAATAATACTCCACCGGGTCCTCGGCCGTGATGATCTTTCGGTCGGGCCGGTTCAGCTCGTTCATCGCCGCGTAGAGCGTGGTGGTCTTGCCCGAACCGGTCGGCCCGGTGACCAGCAGAATGCCATTGGGCCGGCGAATCAGGTTGCGGAATTGCTTAAAATCCTTGTCCGACAATCCCAACTGCCGCACGCCGACCTTGATATTGTCCTTATCCAGGAGCCGCATCACGCACGACTGTCCGTGGTTGGTCGGCAACATGCTCACGCGCAGGTCGAGCTCCTTGCCGCCGGCGGTGATCTTGATTCGGCCGTCCTGGCAGCGGCGGCGCTCGGCGATGTCCATCTTCGCGAGAATCTTGATGCGGCTCAGCAAAGCGCCCAAAAGCCGCCGCGGCGGACTGTCGCGCTTGATGAGAATGCCGTCGATGCGGTAGCGGATGCGAACTTCATTCTCGAACGGCTCAACATGAATGTCGGACGCCCGCAGTTGCACCGCCTCGGTGATCATCAGTTGCACCAGTCGCACGATCGGGGCGCTGGTTTCATCGACCACGTCGTCCGAGTCGCTCGCCGCGTCGTCTTCGGTCTCGGTGAAGTCGATCGCCGTATCGGTGAATTCCTGCAACATCGAGTCGGCCGATTCGCCGTCGACCTGGCCGTAATTGCGGTTGATCGCTTCGAGAATGCTCTCCCTGGTCGAGACGCCGATCTCAATCTTTCGGTTAAGAATAAATTGCAGCTTGTCGAACGTCTCAAAATCGTTCGGATCGCTCACCAGCACTTTCAGCGTGCCGTT
>JBGSYU010000174.1:0-2538 GCA_041750715.1 Lacipirellula sp. | reverse complement strand
CTCCGCTCCATGCAGCGGGCCGTCTACAGCCCCGAGGACGAGGGCCACTTCGCCCTGGCGAGCGAATGCTATTGCCACTTCACCTCGCCGATCCGCCGCTACCCCGATCTCACGGTCCATCGGCTGTTCGACGACCTCGCCCAGGGCAAGAAGCCGCTGCAGAACATGGAGCAGATGCTCATCTTGGGCGACCATTGCAGCGACCGCGAGCAACGGGCGACCGAGGCCGAGCGGGAACTCAACAAGGTCAAACTGCTCAACTACCTGTCCGACAAGATCGGCACGGAGATGAACGGCATCATCACCGGGGTCGAGAGTTTCGGGCTGTTCGTCACCGGCTCGGAGATTCCCGCCGAAGGATTTATCCCGATCGCCGCGCTCTCGGACGACTATTACCGCTTCGACCGCGCGGGGCATGTGGTTCACGGCCTGAAGAGCGGCAACTCGTATCGGCTGGGCGATGCGGTGCGGATTGCGGTCGCGGCGGTCGACGTCGATCGCCGGCAGCTCGATTTCCGCTTGCTGGGGCGGCTGGGGAAAGCGAGCGCGGCGCCGCATCGCCGATCCGGCAAGCTAGGGCCGACCAAGCCGGGCAAGAAACAAGGCCCTCGCAAGGGCGGTACGAAACGCAAGCGCTAGGCGCCCCTGGCGGCAACTTACTGGGGCCGTAGAATACGACATCCTGCTTAAAAGACGCGCGCCCAAAGACGTCTCTCGCAAAGGCGCGAAGGCGCAAAGGAAGCGCAAAGAAGAGAGTATCCGGACGAGAGACGTGTGAAGGAGTGTACGCTCTCCTCAAGTTTTGCGGCGATTTCTTTGCGCGTTGCTTTGCGCCTCAGCGCCTTTGCGAGAGAAAAACAACCGCAGCGACCACCTATGAACGACGGACCTGAACTTCTTCGCACGCCGCTGCATGGCTGGCATGTGGCCCACGGCGGCCGGATGGTCGACTTTGCCGGGTGGTCGATGCCGGTGCAGTACCACTCGATCGTCGAAGAGCACCAGGCGACGCGGAGAGCGGTGGGCCTGTTCGATATCTCGCACATGGGCCGGCTGATTATCGACGGCAAGGATGCAGGCCGCTTCCTCGATTCGCTGCTCACCCGGCGGATCGACGACATGACCCCGGGGCAGGTGCGGTACTCGCTCGCTTGCAACGAGTCGGGCGGCGTGCTGGACGACGTGCTGGTGTATCAAATCCAACTCCCCGAGGGCGGGCTAAGCGGCTACGGCCTGGTGGTCAACGCCAGCAATCGGGCGAAGATTGTCGCGTGGCTCAATCAGCGGCGGCCCGGGTTCGAGGTCGGCGTCGACGACAAGACCAGCGAGTACGCGATGATCGCCGCGCAAGGTCCGCGGGCGATCGAAGTGCTCGATTCCGTCACCGACTACGAGTTGACGTCGCTCCGCTATTATCACGGCGTGATGACGCGCACCGCGTCGTTCCGGTCGTTCGTGAGCCGCACGGGCTACACGGGCGAGGACGGCTGCGAGATTATTTGCGATGCGGCCGATGCGCACGTCATTTGGACGCGGCTCATCGAACGAGCCGAAGCCGTGGGCGGCGGCGCGGTGGGATTGGCCGCGCGCGACACGCTGCGATTGGAAGCCGGCATGCCGCTGTACGGGCACGAACTATCGGAGCAGATCAACCCGGTGCAAGCGGGGCTCAGCTTCGCAGTGAATTTGCGAGGCCGCGAGTTCGTCGGTCGCGAGGCGATCGTCGCCGCACAGCGCGACGAGCAGCAGCCGGTGCGCGTGGGATTGCAACTGGAAGGCAAGCGGCCGGCGCGCGAGGGAGCCGTCATCTTGCAGGGCGACCGGCCTGTGGGGGCGGTCACCAGCGGCACGTTCTCGCCGACCTTCGAGCGACCGATCGCGATGGGCTTCGTTAAACCGACGGCGGCGGCGTCCGGCTCGCCGCTGGCGGTAGATATCCGCGGCCACCACCACGCGGCGCAGGTGGTGCCGTTGCCGTTTTATCAACGTGGGAAATGAAATTACGTTTGTTTGTTTCCCGCAAAGGCGCGAAGGCGCAAAGGAAGCGCAAAGAAGAATTACGAGAAAGAGATGAAGACTGGCGAAAAGCACGATTGAAAGCGGGAGCGATTCTGGAGTTCTTTCTGAACTTTGCGATTGCTTTGCGCCTTCGCGCCTTTGCGTGAGTTAAACAAACTGACCATCGGGGAGGATACAGTGAAACCCGAAGAATTGAAGTATGCGAAGACGCATGAGTGGGTGTCGGTCGAAGGCGACGTGGCGACCGTCGGCATTTCGGCGTTCGCCGTCGAGGCGCTGACCGACCTCGTGTTCATCGAGCTGCCGAAAGTCGGCGCCCAGGTGAAACCGGAGCAACCCTTCTGCGAAGTCGAATCGGTGAAGGCGGTGAGCGACATTTACGCCCCGGTCGCCGGCGAAGTGATCGAGGTGAATAAGTCACTGCCCGATCATCTGGAAATCCTCGGCGACGATCCGTATGGCGAAGGTTGGATCGCGAAGATTCGCGTGAGCGATGAAACGAATCTGAGCAAGCTGCTA
>JBGSYU010000173.1:0-1713 GCA_041750715.1 Lacipirellula sp. | reverse complement strand
CAGACTCGTAATGGAGTCCGCGATGCGGGCGAATTGACGGTTGAAACCAGTTCCGATCCGCTGCTGCTGGGTAAGTACACGATGACTATTCCGGCCACGGCGGCGGGTACGTTCGCCTTTGGCGTGGTGCCGCCCAGCGTCGGTTGGACGCCCATCAACCCCGTTAGCGGCGTCCGCAGTCTCTTTGCGCGTCCGGGCGACGTAATTGGCGACATCACCAACGGCAGCATTAATGATGGCGACCTGAATTTCTTCCTCAACCCAGGGAACAATCCGACTCCGCCCGGCGGCACGAACTTGCCGGGGAGTATCACGGGAGTGGTCTATGACGACCTCAACGGTAATGGGGTGAAGGACGTATCCGATCCTGGACTGGCCAACTTCCATGTGTTTATCGACGCGAACACCAACGGCTCGTTCGACGGGGGGGATACCGAAGCCATTACCGCGAGCAACGGTTCGTACTTCTTCAGCGGTCTGGCCGCCGGGCAATATCGGGTCGTCGTTGAACACGATGCGACGACGACAGCCACCGGCCCCGCCGCCGGTTTCCGAGACGTAGTTCTTGGGGCGGGGGGAACCGTGACGGGCCAGCACTTCGGACTATTCAACTTGGCCAGCCGCGACTGGGACGACCTACCCGATTCCTTTGACACACTGGCCATCAACGGCGGCCCCAGCCACGTGGTGGTCCCCGGCTTCCACTTGGGAACGAGTCTCAACGGTAAAATCGATGGCGTTCCATCGCCCAATGCCGATGCGGACGCGGACGACGATGGGGTCGTGATTGTCAGTAACGGCGGCGTCTTGCAGCCTGGTTTGAATACCCTGCAAGTGACCGTTGCCGGCTTGGGCGGGTTGCTCAATGGCTGGATCGACTTCGACGGTGACGGCGATTTTGTCAACGATGCTGATGAGCAGGTGTTCGTAGATGTCGATCTCAATCCCGGCACCTACATGTTGACGGTCACTGCGCCCCAGGGATTGGTCGGCGGCACGGTCGGCGCCCGATTCCGCTGGGGAGAGGCGGGGCTGGGCTTTGCCGGCCCGGCAGACATCGGCGAGGTGGAAGGCTACATCTTCAACAGCGTCGCGGCCCCGGCCGTCTTCTTAGTGGGTGACTACGACGGAAGCGGCACCGTGGATGCCGGTGACGACTTGCTCTGGAGAGCCACGTTTGGTTCCACCACGGATCTCCGCGCCGATGGCAACGGCAACGGAACGGTCGATGCGGCCGACTACACCGTTCTTCGCGACAATTGGGGCGCGACGTTCAGCACGGGCACCGTGCTCGCGGCGTCTTCCGGCCGTGGTGGACAATCGACCGGTGCGGGTAACGCCGCGTTGTCGGATAGTGCTGTGACGGCACCGATCGTGGCCCCTGTTTCAGGGGTCGCAAATTCCGTTTCCTCGTTCTCCTTCGCGCCAATCGTGGCGAGCAGTCGCGTGGCTGACAGAAGTTTCGGAGGATTGATTTTCGAGCCGGTTGCATCGTCGCTCGCAAATCGCACCAATGCGCTGCTCGATCTGGCGCTTGCCTCGCTGGCAGATGACCGGGAACGAGTTTCGGAAGCCGCTACCGCGGAGCGCGAGTTGTTCCAGGACCAAGAGGAAGAGGTCTCCGAACTGGCGCTGGCAGTGGCTTGGGAAGACGACGGGTGGTGGTCGCGTTAGGTCTACTTTGTCGCCACGGTAAGAAGCGGCCACGCAACG
>JBGSYU010000172.1:0-6332 GCA_041750715.1 Lacipirellula sp. | reverse complement strand
GTCCTCGACCAGCAGGTACTGGTCCTTGAAAAACTCCCGCCCCTTGTTCGGCGAGTCCCAGATCCGCACCCCGTCGTTGCCAAACACGAAGTACACGTAGTAGAGCATCCGCACCTGGTCGGAGCGGACGTAGGCGTCGAGGCGCAGCTCGATCAGGTCGTCCTCCCCGGCCACGCCGTCCAGTTCTTGGTAGTCGGGCACGCCGTTGTCGTTGTCGTCGTCGTTATTGAACACCAGCCGGGCGGCGACGTCGTCCTCCTGCTCGTCGGGCACGTAGGTGTTCGTATCGAGCGCGTATTTCGGTCCGACGTAGACGTAGACGATGCCCGTGTTGCTGACGACGGCGGTCGTATTGGGAAGGCTGGGATAATGGGTGATCGTGTAGGTAAAGCTGTCAACGCCGCGGAAGTCGGGGTTAGGCGTGTACCGGAACTGACCGTGGGGGAGATTGGCATTGCCGTCGAGCAACGCGACCGTGCCGTTGGCCGCGGCGCCTAGCGTGAAGAGGGCGCCCACCTCGCTTTCGGGGAACTGCGGGTTGGGGTACTCCCTAAAAATTGGGGCGTACACGCCGATGTTGCCGTGACCGGCGGCGATCGTCGCCTCGACGAACTCTGCCTCCTCGCCCGCCGCGTAGTCATCGACGCCATATACGCGGTCAATCGCCACCGCGGCGCCCCGATGCGATTGCGTGAAGTCATCGGACACCTTATCCACGGCGATGAACAGCGATTTGCGATGCGTCCGCGGCTCCCCGTCGTCGGGCGAGCCGGTGTCCGTGGCTTCGAACACCAGCCGGTAGGTCGCGTCCGCGTCGGCGTAGTTGATGGTCCACTGGTAATAGCCGTCCGGCGACACCGCCCCTGGGCCTTCGACTAGCGTGTACGTCAACTCGCTGTTTTTGGTTTGCGCGTCGAACGTAAAGGCGTCGCCGTTGAGGTACGGATTGATATGCACGTTGAGCGTCCTCGACGTTGGTCCGGTCAACGCGTTCTCGTAGACTGCCGTGCCGATGAGGTCGTAGTGGATGCCGGTTCCGCCGGTCCCCGGTTCGTGGGCGTGAGCCCAGGGACTTGGCTCCGTCACCGCGATATCGGGTTCTTGGTCATTGTCGAACCACGTGAAATAAGTGGTCAGGTCGGGCGCGGTGGTGTTGTAATCGTAGACCTCGAAGGTGACGATCTGCTCGTCGGTCATGCCGTGGGGGTCGTAGACGCGAACTCCCACCCGGTACGTGCCGGGGACCGAGACGTAGGAGATGCCGGTATCCCAGTGAAGAACGCCGCCGTTGCCGAGAGACACATTGGAGGGAATGGCCGTTCCCCCCGGCGCGGCGAACAACTCGAACGTCCACTCGTCCAAAAAGCTGTCGGCGTCGCTGGCCACGGCCCGCACCCGCGTCGATTGGTCCTTCCGCACGCGAACCGTTCCCACGCCCTCGAACTCCGGCGGCGACAGGTCCAGGCCCTGGGGCGGGTCGAACTTGTCCTTGCCGGGACCCCCTACGAAGAAATTCTCGCCGTCCCCCTGATGAATCACGTCGTCGCCCTCGCCGCCATCGATGTAGTCGCCATTCTCGCCGCCGTCCAGCACGTCGTCGCCGCCTAAGCCGTAGAGGTAGTCGCCGTCGTTCGCGCCGACCAGCCAGTTGTCTTTTTCGTTGCCGAAGAGACTATCCGAGAACGGCGTGCCGAGGACGTTCTCGATGGAGTTGGCCTGGGTGAACTCCAGTTGCACGCGACTGTAAACGTCGATGTACTGCGGCGCCAGAGCCGCTTGGCGGAGGTCGACGAACACGCCGGCGCCCTCCGAAGAATACCACTGGGAAAAGTCCAGCGTGTCGATCCCATCCTCATCGTCAATGGTATAGGAGCGCCCGAGCGTGGAATTGCCGTCGTAGATTTCGTACACGTAGTTGCCCGGGCCGCCCACGAGCAAGTTGTCGCCCTTGCCGCCGATGAGGCGGTCGCCCCCCAGCGTGCCGATGATCGTATCGTCCCCGTCTCCGCCGTCGAGCGTCACTTCGTTGAGATTCCACAGGACGTAGGGATTCGCCCCGCTCGCGTCGATCACGTCATTGCCGTCGCCGCCGATAACCTCTATGGCGGTGACTTCATCGACGCCGTAGGGCGTGGGATCGCCGTTGAGCGTCACGACGATTCGGCCGCCCGCTTCGTCGATGCCCAGAACGATCGCATTGAGCTTGCTGGTCGAATCGTCGAGGACGAGACGGCCAACGCCATCGAGCACCGCGGAAACTCCGTACTCGTAAGCGCCAACGTCGGCCGCGCCGCCGGAACCGTTGGTTACCGCCGGGATATCGACCATTCGCCCGAAGCCGCGTTGATCGACGGTCAAGCCGGCAGCCGTCGCCTGCGAAGTGCTGCCGGCGTCGATCGCCGGGCTGCCGAATAGCAGCGCGTGCGTCTTCGTCGGGCCGCCGTTGTGGGCGAGCGCTGCGAGCATTGGATCGAGCGCCGTTCCGATGCCGACCTTGTTGCCGGCGACATTGTTCGAAATTCCCAGCCCGCTATAGCCTACGCCCACCAGATTATGCGTGCTCTGACTGCTCATGGCCCCGGCAAAGTCACGATTCATCTGGTAGGCCGCCGGCCCAATGTTGTCCGCGACGATCGCATTGTGAAGCTTGATGTGCGCGCCAGTTGGATTGTAGAAGTGCATGCCGCCACCGACCCAGGTTAAGGCCTCGTTGCGGGCGATCGTGGAATTGATAATTTCGATCGGCGCGGCGCCTCCCCACTGAGTCGAGACCGACAGCCCGCCCCCATAGTTGGCTTCGTTCTCCGATAACGTGCTGTTAACAATTCTGGCCGTTACCGCCGTTCCGCTCGTGCGATGGTCGAGGTTGATCGCCCCCCCGAAGACTGCCGAGTTGCTGACGAAGGAGCTATTTTCGATGGTCAGCGCATTGGCGACGTTAGTCCGAATGCCGATGGCGCCGCCTGAGCCTCCACCTCCTGCGCCCGTCGCCACGTTGAGCTCGAACGTGCTGGCCTTTACGATCAGCCGGCTGCCATTATCGCTGTAGACGCCGCCGCCCGTGGAGTTGGTCGTGTTGCCGATGACAGCCAACGAGTCGAGCGTCAGGTTGCCGCGGTTAAAAATCCCGCCGCCGCCGCCGATTTGATTGCCGCCGGTGATGGTCAAGTCGTTGATGGAGCCATCGACGCCGGCATAGTTGACTATAAACGCCCGGCTGGCGTTTTGGGCATCGATGGTCAGCAAGTCGGCGCCGGGGCCATGGATATTCACGGGACTTCTGATCGCGATTTGGCCCGAAGTGAGCGCGATGCGGCCCGCGCTGACGACGCCTGGCGCAAATTCGATGTCGTCCACATCGCCTTGGCCGTCGTTGGCCGCGGCCGTCACGGCCTCGCGCAAGCTGAGCACGCCGTCGCTGGCGTTGACGACGTCGAGGTGGGTGGTGACCAGATAATCCGCGGCAAGCAGGTGCCGCGGCTCGAGCTGCTCCATGCGGGCAATGCGTTTACCCCCCCCCCCGCGGTTTTGGCGTTTTCCTCTTCAACCCAAGTTTGACAAAAAGTGAGTACCAGTCCTTGGGGTGAAGTCGCATGATGTGAATCCTCGCCAATGAAAAGTCCCGCGGAGTTACCCGTCCGCGCGGCGCTTGGCACGGCACTTTATCATCGCTGCGCACAGAAGCAACGAATATGTTGCGATTTTTCAGAAAATCGATGCGCTCGTCGCTCGCGCTGCGGATTCCCGCACTAGATAACAGCAGTGCCAGACTAGAGCAGTGCGTCGCTAAATCTTCGCACGGCCTCTGCAGCTAGCTGGCAAATCTTACCGATACAGTAAGCTGTCGCCAGTCATCCTATTTTACCATTCTTCTTCCTCCACCATGAAAGCCATCATTTTTCTGGATCGCTAGCAGTCAGCCGTCTTTTTTCGCGCCGCGGCGTTGCGAGAGGCCGTGGCGCTCGTTATACTATACATAAGTACACATAAGCCCGCAGCGGGAAACACGGAGGTCATTTTTATGCTGGTATTGTCGAGAAAGCAGTCGCAACGGATCAAGCTGGGAGACTCGATCGTCATTACAGTCGTGCGCGTGGCAGGCGACAAGGTTCGCCTGGGGATCGACGCGCCGCGAGATATGCTAGTGCTTCGCGATGAACTGGAGCCGCACGTCGCCCCCGGAATCGGCCGCACCGAGGTCGAAATCTCCTCATCGGCCCTCGCCGCACTGTCGCGGTCGGCTTGAGGTGGCAAGCGCTGTAGCCGGCCTCGTTGAGGCCGGCGTCCGGAAAATCCCAGAACCCAGACCCCGGCTACAAGGTTCCCTGGTAAACGCAAAGAAGGCCGTCCAAAGTCATCCTTGGACGGCCTTCTTTTCATTGAGTTTTTTGCGTGCCTGGGCCGGTTAATCGCGCGGGCGCACGGCACCGGTCAGACCGCTGTAATCCGAGCGATCTTCCTCGTGCCACAGGGGCTGGCCGCTGCGAACCCGGTCGGCGAGGACGTCGAGCTTCTCGCGCGAGCCGGCAGGGGCTTGGGTCGCCTTGAAGTCTTCGTCCATGCGAGGCGCAAAGTCCTCGTCATGGCCATACTTGAGAATGGCTTCGAACACATTTTTAAGTTTGGGATCGGGCATTGTTTTTGTCACTTTCTAGGGTCTTAACTAATCGCCTTGCAGTAAAATGCGTAAATGCGAACGAACAGCGCGTATGCGCCACGTTCGCCAGTGAAATCTTCGCCAGTGAAATCCGGTGCCGGCTAATCGAGGGTGGGAATCTTGGTGGGTGCTTCTATTCGGGGGGGCGATCCAATCGCCGCCACCGGGTCGCCGGCCATTTGAATATTTGATTAAGGGATTATTACTGGATGAATTTCCAAGTCAAGGTTTTTCCCATTGACTTTTCCAAGATAACTGCAAATGCGCCGGTCCAGCGCGAAACTGTTCGTTCTGGGCGAAATTGCTCGGTTTTTCAAACCCTTACCGCGGTCGCAACGCGTGCTATCATCCCGCAATCTGACCCCAGTCGATAAGCGATGACCTGGATTCAGCGGCAGATCGAGCTGGCCCCACGTCCGAGGGGGTTTCACCTCGTGACGAAGGACATTTTGTCGGATCTCCCGGAGGTGCGGCAGGTTCGCGCCGGGCTGTTGCACCTGTTCATCCAGCACACGTCGGCATCGCTTTCAATTAATGAGAACGCCGATTCGGATGTGCCGCTCGACTTGGAAGATTCCTTCGCGGCGATCGCGCCGGAGGACTTTCCGCATCGGCATACTTGCGAAGGGGCCGACGACATGCCGGCGCATGTCAAGGCGTCGCTGCTAGGTTGTTCGCTGTCGATTCCGATCGGCGACGGCAAAATCTGCTTGGGAACCTGGCAGGGCATCTACCTTTGCGAGCATCGCCGCCGAGGCGGCGGACGGCGCATCGTGGCGACCATTATGGGTGAACTGGTCGAATAACGTCGCCGCCATGCGCCTTAACGAAAGCGCCCGTGGATATACGCGTCTCCGCCGAGTCGTTCGATCGTGAACCGCTTGAGCCGCACGGCTTGGCTCAGTTGCGAGACGCCGCGACCAGCGACGGGACTGGGCCCTGGGCCGCCGATCACCTCCGGGGCTACGAATGCATGAAGCTCGTCGATTTCCGCGGCGTCGAGCAGCGAGCCGAACACGGCGGCGCCACCCTCTACGAGAACGTTGGTCATTTGTCGTCGGCCGAGTTCGTCGAGCAGCGCGAGCCAATGCGCCGATGAATCTTCGGCGGTCGATCGCCACACGTCGACGCCCCGCGCCGTGAGAGCGCCGACGCGCTGACTCGACGCGGCGCCAGTGGCGGCAACCATCACCGGCGACTGAAGCGCGGTGGCGACCAGTTGGCTGTTCAGCGGCAAGGACGCCTGCGAGTCGAGGATGATTCGCATCGGCGATCTTGGACCGGGCGGCCTGGCTGTGAGCAGCGGGTCGTCCCGTTCAGCCGTGCCGCGACCGACGACGATGGCGTCCACGCGGCCGCGAAGCTCGTGGACGACTGCGCGCGATTCTTCGCCGCTGATCCAACGGCTGTCGCCCGAGCGGGTGGCGAGTTTGCCGTCGAGCGTCATCGCCCATTTGGCGATGACCCACGGGCGGCCGGTGGTCGCGAGTTTCGCGAACGGCGCGAGCAGGTCGGCGGCTTCGTCGGCAAGCTGGCCGACTTCACACTCAACGCCGGCGGCTGCCAGTTCGGCGAGGCCGTTACCGCTAACGTTCGGGTTCGGGTCGCGGCAGGCGGCGACGACTCGCACGACGCCGGCATTGATGAGGGCTTGCGTGCAAGGGGGCGTCTTGCC
>JBGSYU010000171.1:0-4869 GCA_041750715.1 Lacipirellula sp. | reverse complement strand
TGGAGCAGAACCGCGAAGTGTTCGCCGTCCCCGGCCCGGTCGACAGCCCCGGCAGCTCCGGCCCGCACCGCCTGCTGCGCGACGGCGCCAAATTAGTGGCCTGCATCGACGACGTGCTGGAAGAACTCGGCCCCCTGGCCGAAGCCGCCCCCGACCACCGCGGCGGCAACATCCGCGTGGCGGCGGAGCTAAAACTCAACGACCTCGAACACGCGGTGCTCCAAGCGATCGAACCGGCCGGCTCGCTGCTCGACGAAGTCGCCGCCGCGTGCGAGCTGCCCATCCACCGCGTGCTCTCCACCGTAAGCGTCCTCGAATCCCGCCGCCTCATAAGAAAACTCGGCGGCAACCGCGTTGCGCGAATCTGAGTTAGCCGCAAAAAGGCACAAAAGTCGCAAAAAGGAAAGCAAGAGAAAGAGACCGCGGATTTCGCAGATAAAAAAAGGGGGGAGAGGAGTGGGAACACTACTCGGCGCTAATTTTCTTTGGTTTTGATTGGTTTTTTATCAGTGCGGATTAGTGTTCCCAATTCTTCTCGTTTTCATCCGCGGTCGCCTTCTTCCCTGCCCTATTTTTGCTCCCTTTGTGCCATTGCGCGGTCTGCCTTTCCCCCCCATTTGGCGCCCCCCGCACTGTGCGAAAATTGAACGCGCGCGCTTCCTAATTCGAGACGAAAGCACGCTGCCCATTTGTACCTCTCTGCACTTTTGGCAGTCGCCAAACTCGCCGAAAACGCGCGAACAAACACCGCCTGCCACGACGTAAGACTATATGTAGTCATCCCTTCGCACGCCGCTAGCGGCGGACGCGTGCGCCCACTTGATGGCCACTGGCATAGGACTTGCATCCCTACAATCCGCACTCGCGGAGGGGGCGAATCCACTCTTCGAAGCTCGCCGAACATTCCAATCCCTGGAACCGTTCGGCGAATACCGCTCGTTCGTCCAGAACGACGGGCCAGTTCCACGACCCATGGAAATGCACCTGTTATCATGCGAGGGTCGGGGAGTTTTTTCAGGACGGCCGCGAGAAAGGACTTTCTCTCGGTGTAGCGTCGAACTCTCGGTAAGAGGAGTTCGTAGTAATGATTAAGCAAACCAAGGAAGAACGTAATCGTGCCCAGTCCGTGCTGGCAACCCAGGCGTCCGTCGACGCCGCGGTCGTCAGCGACGAGCAGTTGCTCGAGTCGTACCGCACGACGAGCGATGCATCGCTCTTCAGTGAATTGGTATCTCGTTACCAGCGAGAATTGTATAACTACTTGCGCAGGTTCCTGGGGGACGCCACGCTAGCCGAGGATGTGTTCCAGGCCACCTTCTTGCAGGTCCATGTAAAGCGAGACGTTTTCGAGCAAGGCCGAAAATTTCGACCCTGGCTCTACACCATTGCCACCAATCAGGCGATCGACGCCCAGCGGCGCAACCGCCGGCATCGCCGTCTGAGCTTGAACCAGCCGCAAAAGTCCGCCGGCGATTCCCTGGGAACGCTGATCGACCTCGTGGCCGGAGACTCGATCGACCCGTCGCTCGCCGCCGAAGGCAGCGAGCAATCGGCGTGGGTCCGCGGCGAGGTCGAAGCCTTGCCCGAACCCCTACGCAACGCGGTCAACCTGGTCTACTTCAAGGGGATGAAGTACCGTGACGCAGCCCAAGAAATGTCGGTGCCGGTCGGAACGGTCAAAAGCCGCCTGCACGCTGCCATCGGTCGGCTTGGCCAATCGTGGCGCGATATGCAGCCGGCGAGAAATTCGTAAGCCCAAGGCAGTCGTCCAAACGTCCAACGAGCCTGCCGCACCGTGCGGCAGGCTCATTTTTTATGTAGCCGAGTCTCTCCGAGACTCGGCCGGAGTGTCGGAGAGACTCGGCTACGTACTGCGCGGCGAGGACTACCGCGATGACTGACGACCTAATCGCCTATCTGCTGGACGATCTCTCGCCCGAGCAACGCGCCGCCGTCGACGAAAAACTCGCCAACGACTTCACCTGGCAGCGCGAGCTCAAGCGGCTCGAAGAATGCCTCGCCGCCGGCGGCGATCCCGACGAATGCGCCGATGAGCCTGTCGCCGAGCCGCCGCAAGACCTCGTGCAGAAAACGTGCCTGCTCGTCGAGCATTCAGACGACCTCCCGCCGCCGACCCGCAAGCGCCGTCCTACCCCCGCAACCATCTCCGCGTTCACAGACGTGCCGCTTGGCGCCGGCGCTGCAAAGTCCTGGAACCTCGTCGATCTCGGCATCGGCGGCGCCGTGCTGCTCCTGGTCGGCGCCCTGGTCACGCCCGCACTCTTTGAAACTCGCGACGCCGCCCGACGCAGCGGCTGCCAGAGCAATCTTACGCAACTGGGCATGTCTCTGTTCCGCTACCAGCAATCGCGCGACCACCAGTTGCCAGCCGTGGCGGCCGGCGAGAGCGCCGGCGTCTACGCCGTCGAACTGCTGGAGCGCGGCGGCCTCACTCGCGAGCAGCTCATGGAGTTGCTCCTATGCCCCGAGTCGCCGCTGGCCGACGACGTTGCCGCGGGACGGGTCGTCATGCTCGTGCCAACGCGCCAGCAGTACGCCGCCGCCGTGGGTCCTGTGCGCGATTCAATGGTCCGTACCATGGGCGGCAGCTACGCCTATCGCATCGGCTACCACGAAGGCCGGCGGCTGAAGCAGCCGCAGTTCACGGGCGAGCAAGGCGTGCCGCTGGTGGCCGACGCTCCCGTGATTTCGATCGCCGGCGTCCGCAGCGCCAATCACCCCCGCGGACACAACGTGCTGTACGAATGCCTGAGCGTGGGCTTCCGCACCGATTGCATGCTGGCCAACCCCCGCGACAACTTCTACCTCAACGCCGACGACCAACCCGCCGCCGGCCGCCACCGCGAAGACGTCGTCCTGGTCGCCAGCCCCATCGGCCCCGACGGCCCGCTCGTCCCCGTCGATGAATAAAGACCAGCCGAAAAAAGGCGCAAAGAGCGCAAAAGAGGAAACGCAAAGAAGGAGTCGATTTTCTTCGCCTTCTTCCCCTTCTTTCTTTTTTGCGATCTTTGTGGCTTTTTGCGGCTACAATTCCGCCTTCGTGGCCAATCTCCTCTTCGCCACGACTGCTCGAATGTGATCCAAGTCGTCATTCGGCGTCGCGCTAATCAGCCGCCGCGTGTACTCTTCCTTCGGCGCTCGGTAAATCGCCTCCGACGGGCCGAACTCCACGATTTTGCCGCCGTTCATCACCGCCATCATGTCGGCCATGAACTTCACCACGCTCAGGTCGTGGCTGATGAAGATGTACGTCAGCCCGCGCGTCTCTTGCAGCCGCTTTAGCAAATTGAGCACTTGAGCCTGCACCGACACGTCGAGCGCCGACACCGACTCGTCGCAAATGAGAAACTCCGGCTCCACCGCGATCGCCCGGGCGATGCAAATCCGCTGCCGCTGCCCGCCGGAGAACTCGTGCGGATACCGCCGCAAGTGAATCGGCAACATGCCGACTTCTTCCAAGAGCGCCGCCGCCCGGTCGCGCCGCTCGCGGCGATTGGCGCCGATGCCCTGAATCACCATCGGCTCGGTGATCGCCGCCTCGATCGTCATCCGCGGGTTCAGCGAGCCGTAGGGGTCTTGAAAAATGATCTGCATCCGCCGGCGCATCCGCCGCAGGTCGCCGGCGCCTAAGGACGCCACGTCGACGCCATCGAACCACACCCGCCCCGCCGTCGGTTCCACCAGCCGCAAAATCGCCCGCCCAGCGGTCGTCTTGCCGCAGCCCGATTCGCCCACCAGACCCAGCGTCTGCCCGCGGTAAACCTTGAAGCTGATTCCGTCGACGGCGCGGACGTGATCGACGGTACGCTGCAGAATCCCGCGTCGCACGGGGAAATAGACTTGCAGGTTTTCAACGCTCAGCAGCGGCTTGGCCCCCTCAGCCACAAATTGCGTGTCCGCCGCAACTGTAGCCCCGGCCTCTGGCCGGGGGTCGCGTGACATTGGGACAGCGCCGGTCCCTGTGGTGAGCGACCCCCCGGCAGAGCCGGGGGCTGCAACGGCATGCCCCATCGCCGCCAACTCGCTCTTGGGATGCAAGAGCCGCCCCCGCCCCTGCGTCTTGAGCTGGTTCAGCCGCGCCGCATCCATCCGCTTCTCGCGAATCACCGGCTTGCCGCTTAGCGTCTCCTCGACCGTCATAAAATCATCGACGGTAGGCAACAGCCGATAAGGCGTATCGAGCCGCGGCCGGCACGCCAGCAGCCCCTTCGTGTACGGATGCTTCGGGTGCTCAAAAATCTCCAGCACCGGCCCGTACTCCACCTCGTCGCCGCGGTACATCACCAGCACGTCGTCGGCAATCTCGGCGATCACCCCCAGGTCGTGCGTGATAAATAGAATCGCCATGCCGCGGTCGTCCCGCAGTCGCCGGAGGATGTCGAGAATCTGCGCCTGCACGGTCACGTCGAGGGCGGTCGTCGGCTCATCGGCGATCAACAGTTTCGGATTGCATGACAGCGCCATCGCAATCATGACGCGCTGCTTCTGCCCGCCGGAGAGTTGGTGCGGATAAGAATCGACCCGCTGCTCGGGGTCGGGGATGCCGACCTCGCGAAATAAGTCGATTGTTCTGGCTCGCGCTTCGAGCTTGGTCGCCTTCTGATGGAGCAGGATCGCCTCCATCACCTGCGCCCCCACGGTGAACACCGGGTTGAGCGAAGTCATCGGCTCCTGAAAGATCATGCTGATCTCTTTGCCGCGAATGGTGCGCATCTGCGGCTCCGGCAGCCGCACCAGGTCGCGGCCCAAGAGCGCAATCCGCCCCGATTCAATCGTCGCCGACGCGGCCAGCAGCCGCATGATCGACAGCGAAGTGACGCTCTTGCCCGAGCCGCTCTCGCCGACGAT
>JBGSYU010000170.1:0-2549 GCA_041750715.1 Lacipirellula sp. | reverse complement strand
CATTGGAGTTTCACCTTAATGACCCCTCAGCGCATTTTAGTGCCCACCGACTTCTCGTCGATGGCGGACGCCGCGCTGCCGTATGCCACGACGCTGGCACGCGAGGCCGGCGCCAAAATCACGATCTTGCACGTGGAAGAGCCGTCGGCAGCCTATCGCGGCTCGGCGTATTATGGCGTGGAGCAGCCGCGGCGCAGCGACCTTTTGTCGATGCTCGAACGGCTGCGTCCCACCGTGGAGAGCGTGCCGTTCGAGCGGCGGCTTTCATCGGGCGACCCCGCCTTGGCGATTGTCCGCATGGCGGAAGACGAAGGCTACGACCTGATCGTGCTTGGCACGCACGGACGAGGCGCCGCCACCTGCCATCCCAGCGGCAGCGTCGCCGAGATTGTGATGCGCGGCGCTCCCTGTCCGGTGCTAACCGTTCGCGGCCCGGAAAACAACGGCTGCGATCACTGAAAAGCCTTTCGAGAAGCCGCACAGTGAAGGAACGAGCGATTGTTTTGTACGAGTATTCCGTACGATGGCCTTCCAAGGCCAGGGCTTTCAACATCTTTGGGAACGGTTCGCCAGGATGCGGGCGGTGGCGATGTGGCCGCCGTTTTGGAAGCCGGTTCGTTTGGGCGCTTTCTTCTTGGGACCGCGACGGCTTTTGCGGTGGCGTTTTAGATCGACGTGCTTGGCGACCTCCACGAGAAAGCTCGCTTGCCCGCTGGGATCGTGGGGGACCAAGGCGTTCCATTCGTCTTCGGTAAACACGGCCAGCACGCCGTCGGCGGAGTAGGCGATTTCGTGCGACAGCGAGTAGTCGGACAGCTCCTCGGCCGCTTCTTCGCCGTGGGCCGCGCTCAAGCAGGCGGCCAAGACCCGAGAGCAGTTGTAGCCGACCATCGCCAGGCAGAACAGGAAGAGCGCCGCCAAGGGATGTCCCAGGCTTTTGACTTCGCTGGTCAAGGTCGTCGTGAGCACGTAAAAGGCGTGCTCGATGGCCCAGCGTCGCCGATAAAGCTCCGCCAACACACCGCCCGTCGCCGCGGTCCGTGGGACGTTCGACAACAGGTGAATTTGGGTGTCGCCGTCGCGCGTGGGCTCGTCCAGCTCCACCGTGATCCGGCGCACGATCCAGCCCGGGTCTTCTTTCGTTTTCCCAATCCGCAGACGCTGCTCGTACACGACGCCCGTGTCGATTCGCCCCAGGCGGCGGCGCTTGCCCACCAGTTCGCCCTTGAGCCGGCCGTGCTGGCGAATTACGAACGCCGCGCCGCTTTTCTCGAGGCTGCGGAGGAACGCCTGAATGCAAAAGTGCCGATCCGCGATCATCAAATCGCCCGGCGCGACGTCGGCGACCACGCGGTCCAGCACCGACGACTCTTGGGCGTGAGCGTCTTCCAGCAGATAGGCGCGGTCCAAGAGATGGCTCTTCAACTCCAAGGTCGCCACGACGGTTCCCGGCAGCGGGGCGGAAGCCAAGCCGCGAAGTTCGTGGATGCGATGCTCCGTTTTCTGCAGATGATTGCCGTCGATGATTCGGCAGCGATAGCCTGCCAGCGGCTCGGCGTCTTCCCGGCCCAGCGCTTGCTGCAAGGCTCTGGCTTTCTCGTAAGAGTGCCGGACCATCGCTTCCGAAACCTGCGGCTCCACGCGTTTGAGCTTCTCGTAAAACGCCGCCGTCGAGACCTGAAGTTGCTCGCGATGCTTCTGATAAGCCTTGTTCGGGCTTTTCACCAATCCCAGCACCACGTCGGCCAAGGTCTTCGCGAGCTGAGAAAACAGCATCTCGCGGGCATACGTCCGACTCCGATGCTCCTCGAACACGTCGTCCAGCTCCTCGTTCAGCACGGCTTGCATGATGCACCGCACCATCACCGCCAACGGACGCAAGGAAATCAAACGCTGCAACAACGCCTCCATGCTCATCGAGCCCAACCTCCATTCAATTGCGTTAAGCGACCTCCATTGCACAGGTTACAACAACAAGCCAAGATGTTGAAAGCCCTGGCCTTGGAAGGCCATCGTACATTGAACAGAAGCGATTTTCGCGCAGCAGCCGCACCCAATCGCCGAACGTGATGCCGCCCAGCATGCCAGGGCCGAGGCAGCGCCGGAAGTTCTCACGCCAGGCCATGCTGAGTTTGATTCCTGTGCAGTTCGTCGCTTTTATGGCCGTTGGCAATGGGCGCCATGTGATTGCCACCATCGACTGTCTTATCCTCAGGCATGCCTTGGAGCTTCAACGAATTGCTCCTTGACATGCAGGGCACGTGCCGTCGTCCTTTGGAAAGACCTTCGTCTCGCAATGAGGGCATCTGGCAACGGGCACGGCATCGCAGGTGTTTTTTTGTTCGCTGCCGCAGAGCGCAGCCGAGCTGTCTGTGCTTTGAGAAACGCCTGGACTCGCGGCGCCTTGAGAGGAGGCCGCAGCGGGCGAGGAGGCTGGTTGCGCCGAACTCGAAAAAAGTGGAGCCTCCGCCGAATTGCCTTTGAGATGCTGTAGCGACCCCTTTCGCGATTGATGACCGAGCAATCGGCTGAGGCCGTGTTGAATCGCT